>NZ_JBSFVA010000013.1:0-242333 GCF_053592075.1 Nonomuraea sp. NPDC002799 | reverse complement strand
GTGCGGCGCCCGGCCCGGTGTCCCGCCGCCGTCCGGGACCGGCCCCCAGGCCGCATGCCCGGACGGCGGGCGGGCGGAGGGCCGGGGGTACGGCGGCGCGCCGCGCCGCCGCTTGATACCTACAAGACCAATTCGGCAGTGCGCGGCTGTGTGCCTGATGTGATCAGGTGGAGGATTGGCTCAGGCTCCGGTGTGCCGAGTTGATGGCGGCTAGGAGTTCGCGAGCTGGGGCGTCTCGTTTGCCGGTGAGGGCGTTCTCTACTCCGGCGAGTTGTTGGAAGGCCCAGCGCGATTCGGTGCGCTGTGCGGTTTCCAGGGCCAGGCGTCCGCTGGCGATGCCTTCGTTGAGGTCGCCGATGCGGAGCTGGGCGGCGGCGATGTCGGCGTGGACGGCGGCGATCTTCTTGTGGTCGGTCTCGTGTGAGAGTGCATTGAGGGCGGCTTGGCCTTCGTCGATGACTCGTTGTTCGTCGCCGAGGTGCACGTACGTCGATAGGCGGTAAGCGGCCATGCGACCCGGGTCCAGGAAACGAGTCCAGGCTCGTTCGCGCTGCGGACGCGCATCGCCGTATGCCTCCTTTGCCTGCTCCAGGCGGATGAGGGCCTGTCGGTCGCCGAGGCCGGCGAGTTCTTCGGCTTCGCGTGCGAGGAGCCAGACTCGGGTGGCGTTGTCCCCTTGGGCTGGGAGGTACTGCTGGGCCAGGCGGATGTTCTGAAGTGCGGGGGCGCCTCGGGTGGCATAGGAGCGGTAGCCGTAGGCGCAGGCTTGGATTATGGGGTGCCCGCTCTGTTGGGCGGCCAGGACGGTGATGCGGTCAAAGGCGGCGGACTGTCCGGGCTGCTTGATCTCCCATGCGAGCCATGAGGCCAGGACCGCAGCCTCGCCCGTGGTGACGGCCAGTCGGCGGCGTAGGCGGTCGGGGAGTCCAGCCTGAAGCAGCGTGCTCAGTTCGTTGAGGTGCGCGGTGAGGCCCTGGTAGAGGGAGCGGGCGGGCATGATCTCTTCGAGGCGGTGGAAGCCGACCGTTCGGGCTTCGAGGCGCTCTACTGCGTCTTCCTGGTCGGCGCGCGTCCCCGTGAGGGCCATGGTCAGGCGCTCCCATGGGTTGGCGATGGAGGCGGCGCTTTCGGCAGTGAGTCCGGCTGCGAGGAGCAGCATCGTTCGGCGGTCCATGTGGCCATCCAGCCTTCCCACGATCCAGGCCAGCGTCAGCACGTCAACGTCGCAAGCGTCGTCCGGGTGGCGCGAGCCGATGACTACTTGTTCCACGTTAAGAAGGCTGCTTGCTGGTGTTCCATCCCAAGCCGGGATGGGTGTGGGCGGGCGGGGGACGCCGGTGAGGATCCGTGGGGCGAGGCCGAGCGTCATGCGGGCGGGGTCGGGCATGTTCAGGCCCTCGGCGATGCGCTCGAACACGTCGAGTGCGACGACTTGGGCCTTGCCCTTCATGTACTCGCTGACTTTGCCCTGGCTGAAGCCCACGGCGACGCCGATGCGGGTTTGGCTGATGCCTGCGTACTGACGGACGAGCCGGAAGAGGTGGCCGATGTCGCGATTTGTGAGGGCGGTGCGCGTTTCGGGGCGTTGCCACAGGTCGGTCGGTATGACGACCGGTTCGGCCCCGTCTGCGGGCATGTGCCGTTTCGGAAGGTGTCAAGTCAAATGCGACAGGGATTGGGCTGGTCTGATCGCTAGGCGGCTTCTTCCAGCTGGTTGATATAGGCGACCTGCGGGATCTTGGGGAGCCGGGGCGTGCGGGTGAACCGGTGGGGGTTGGCCGAGCGGAAGCGTTCGATGGTTTCGGCCCGCTTGTCCTGGATGGCGTGGGCGGTGCCCATGTGCACGGTGAACGGGGTGTGCAGCCCGACGCCCGCGTGGTAGTGCTCGTGGTTGTAGTAGCAGAAAAACCGCTGGCAGAAGGCTCGGGCATCAGCCAGAGAGGCGAACCGGTCGGGGAAGACCGGGCAGTACTTAAGGGTCTTGAACGCCGCCTCCGAGTAGGGGTTGTCGTTGCTCACCTTCGGCCGCGAGTGCGACTTGACGATGTCGAGGGTGGACAGCAGATCGGTGACTGCGCGGGAGGTCATCGAGGTGCCGTTGTCGGAGTGGATGACTTCGGGCGCGATGCCGCCATTGGCGCGGATCGCGTTCTCCATGAAGGTGGCGGCCAGTTCGCCCGACTCGCGCGGGTGGACCTCCCAGTGCACGACGTACCGCGAAAAAATGTCGATCATGACGTAGAGGTCGTAGTACTGCCGATCGGCGGGGCCGTGCAGCTTGGTGATGTCCCAGGAGAAGATTTCATGGGGGGCGCGGGCCACCAGATGGGGCTTCTTGCGGGACTCGTGGCGGGCCTGGGCGCGGCGCTCGCGGACCTGGTCACGCTCACGCAGGAGCCGGTACATGGTGGAGACCGATGCCAGGTAGGTGCCGGAGTCCAGCAGCGCGGCCCAGACCTGGCGGGGTGCCTTGTCGACGAACCGGGTGCTGTTGAGCACGCCGATCAGCTCCTCGCGTTCGGCCTCGGTCAGCTTGTTGGGCGGTGCGGGACGTGGCATCGCCTCACGCTCGGCCGGGCCGGCCAGGCCGTGGTAGTAGGAGCCGCGCGGGACCCCGGCCAGCGTGCAGGAGCGGCTGATCGGCAGCACGGCGGCGAGAAGGCCGAGCGTCTCGCGCCGGCAGACGGTCACGAGTGCTCGTTGTCCGCGCTCTCGGAGATCATTTCCAAGAGCGCGAAACCTTTTCCCATGATGTCCAGGGCGGCCTCGGTCTGGGCCAGCTTCTTCTCGGCCTTCGCCTTGTCCCGGGCCAGTGCCGCGTTCTCTTTGCGCAACCGCTCCAGCTCCAGCTGTTCGGGCGTCTTGCGGGCACGCGATGCGGCGGTCGGGCTCGCGGGAGTCAGTTCGCCGTTGTCACGCTGGCGCCGCCACAGATCGATGCTCGTGCTGTAGAGGCCTTCCCGGCGCAGCACCCGGCCCTTTTCACCCTCGGGGGCGGCCTCGTACTCCGCGACGATCCGCAGCTTGTACTCGGTGGCGAAGTGTCGCCGCTTGGGCCGGTCACCTCGGGGACCGTCTCCGTGTTGAAGGTCGTGGCTGCTCATGGTCACTGCGCGTCGTACCCGTTCTCGCCCTGCTCATATCAGTTAATGAACTTAGTCCCTGTTTGTCTCACTTGAGCTTGGCACAGAGGGAGCAGGCAGGTATTCGCATCCGCGCTTACATCCTCCTGTCCTTGCTCACTGGCGCCCGCACGGAGGAAGTACGCGCGTTGACCTGGCCACACGTAGTGGCGTTCGATCAAACCCGAGGAGCGTGGCTATCGGTCGAAGAGGTCGGATGGGGCCACAAGGAGTTCGCCGTCTACGTCTGGCGATCCGTGCGCAAGAAGGGCGACACGAAGACCGTCAAGTCGCGCCGCACGCTCAAGCTGCCAGCCCGAGCGGTCAAGGCTCTTCGCCTACTCAGAGAGGCGCAGGACGAAGTGCGCGCCGATGCAGGCAACTCGCCGATCGCCCGATGCCTGGTCTTCCGCACCAAGACCGGCACAGCACTTACGGCAACAAACGTCCGACGTGACTTTCGCAAAGTAATCAACAGCGCTGGCCTTGTCGACAAGCAGTGGACGCCTCGCGAGCTGCGGCATAGTTTCGTGTCGCTCCTATCCAGCTCTGGGGTTCCGATCGAGGACATCTCCCGACTGGTCGGACATGCGAACACTGTGGTGACTGAAACGGTCTACCGCTTCCAGTTTCGCCCTGTTCTCCTCGAAGGGGCCAAAGCAATGGATGAGATCTTCCGTGAACATGCCTAGAGAGCCGGCTCATCCTCACCCCGCTGCCGATCTTTGCGGCGGGGTTCCCACGCGGCCACCACCGCCCAGAAGGTGCCGCCCGATTGGGAGCTACTTCATACGGAAGGCTAGAACCGCGTAACACTCGCAGAGTGTCGTAAGGAAGCCTTAAGTTGAGGTGCAACGAACGCACAAGGAGAGGAGAAGCAACATGGCTGAAGAGAAGGACCCCGACCTCCGACGGGTGTTCGTCATTCATGGCAGGAACGAACCTGCCCGTCGCGCCCTGTTCGAGTTCCTCCGCTCTATCGGACTCACGCCGATCGAGTGGTCCCAAGCGATCAGCATGACCGGTAACGCATCGCCCTATATCGGCGAAGTCCTCGATGCGGCGTTCAGCGCAGCGCAGGCAGTCGTGGTCTTGGAGACCCCAGATGACATCGCCTACCTTCACCCAAGCCTCACTTATCCAGAGGATCCCGACTGCGAGGCACAGCCTCAACCTAGGCCAAATGTCCTCTTCGAAGCCGGCATGGCGATGGGCCGACACCCGAACCGGGTGGTGATCGTAGAATTCGGAAGGGTCAAAGTCTTCAGTGACATCCACGGTCGGCATGTCATACGACTAGATAATTCGCCCGGAAAGCGTCAGGACCTCGCGCAGCGGCTTCAGATCGCGGGATGCAATGTTGATCTATCTGGTCGAGACTGGCACGAAGCCGGAGACCTCACCCCGCCTCCGCCACCGGGAGGTGGTCTTCCGTTGGGGCGCAAACTGCCTTCAACGAAGGCCGCGGGAACTCCCCGCCTCGACGCGAAGTACATCGATCGAGGAGGGAACCGCAGGGGGCAGATTGAGATAGTCAACCATGGACCGGGAGATGTTTATGATCTCAACGTTGAATCTGAGGAACAACTGGTGGTGAATCATGAGAATGAGTTTCCCGTCCCCAGACTCCCGAGCGGCAAGTCCGTCCGTATAATGCACGGTTCTACCAAATCCTTGAGCTCACGCAGTAGTTCCTACTTCACCATCACAGTCACAGGCAAGACTGTCGACGGCATAGCCATCGAACAAGAAATCTTTGTGAGTGAGACCTGACATGGATATATCGATCAGTTTGCCTCTCGATTCGGATGGATTTCTCCGTCGAGAGTGTCCTCACTGCGAGAAGCAGTTCAAGTGGCATGATGGTCCAGCAAACGAAGAAGCTGAGGCACAAGCGTCGCCCTCGGTCTATTACTGTCCGCGATGCGGTGTACCGGCGCCTCTTGATGCTTGGTGGACACAGGAGCAACTCGACTACGCCCACGGCGTAGCAGAGCCAGCGGCGATGCGCCTGGCTGTCGACGAACTCGCTGCCGCTTTCCGTATGAACAAGCACATCGAGTTCAAGCCCGGGAGCGATGATTTCCCTGCGCAACCCGCCGCTCTCGTTGAATCCGACGACATGCAGATCGTCGCACCACCATGCCACCCTTACGAGCCTGTGAAGGTCCCAGAGGACTCCACTGGCCCCATCCATTGCTTTCTTTGCGGGGCTCAGTTCACGATCTGACGGGTCGATGAGGCCATCCTCATGGCAGAAGTGGTCGACCCCCGTTCGGGAGGTTCCAGAACCAGAACGTTGGCCGCAGAGAACGTCTGGATGACTGGTGGGCCGGGACTGCCGTTAGGTGACAGCAACTCCTAAGAAGATTGCTAGGAGCAGGACAGGGACACACGAAATTACGAACAGGGCGACTCCTAATCCGCTTAAGGATGGCCAGAAAACCCATAGCCAGATGGCGGGCAAGCCAACCCCAGCCACCAGCATGCCCCCAGCGGAATCGCTTCGACCGGCCCCTCGCAGTATCGGCCCGTACAGGATTAGAAAAAAGGCTACTGCCATAAGTACAAGGCCTCCTGCCGTCCAGCCAGCACCGAAGCCATGGACATTCATGGTTACCTCGTCGATCTGCTCTTTGAGCCGAGCTCCAGTACTGTCAGGCACTGCCGGCGAGACGATCCCGGCCTGGCCGTCAGGCGAAGCAGATCGAACTGGACTGTTCGATGATGGGGACACCGTGACCGAAGGCGTGGATGTGATCGATTCTGCAGTACCGAAGATGTGATCTTGAATCAAGGCCGCAGCAGCGACCACAACTGCGATGACCGTCGCGATCTCCGCGATTCGCGTTAGTTTCGAGCGCACATCACAATACTGATTGCTTACACACGGCTTGTCGCAAGGAACGCAAATCTCTAACCGCAACCTGAGCTGAGTGGCGGAGGGCTCCGCGCGCGTTCAGTTTCTGTATAGCGGCCGTTCGCTTGCTGCACTGCGCGTCAGGGCTAGGCCACCGAGCATACGATCACGACGACAGTGAGCGGCTCGCGGAGGACGATCGACACAGGGAGACGGCCACCATAAGCAAGAGGTGCGAGACCACGGACACGGTAGTCACTCAGTTGGTCACTCACCCTCGCCCCACAGTGACCGGCGAGGGTGAGTTTTCCCTGGTGGAGCCTAGGAGATTCGAACTCCTGACTTCCTGCTTGCAAAGCAGGCGCTCTGCCAACTGAGCTAAGGCCCCTTCGACGAAGATAGCTTACCGGGCGGAGGAAGCTACCTGCGTCGTACCAAGGTCATCGCTCAGCACGAGGCCGGGAAGATCGGCGAGTGAGTCGAGGATGTGGGTGGCGCCGCCCTTCAGCAGGCGTTCGCGGCTGTGGACGCCCGTCATGACGCCCGCCACGATCGAGGCGCCGGCGCGGGTGCCGCAGAGCATGTCGTTCTCCGAGTCGCCGACGACCGCCACCTGGCGTACGTCTTCCACCCCCGAGCGGAGCACCGCGTGCAGGACCATGTCCGGCCAGGGGCGGCCACGGCCGCCGGCGTCCTCTGGGGAGATGGCGAAATCGACCTTGTCGTGCCAGCCGAGGACGCTCAGGATGCGGCTCAGGGTGACGCGGCTGAAGCCGGTGATCAGGGCGAGTTTGATGCCGGTGCCGCGGAGCTTGTCGAGGACCTCCAGGACTCCGGGCACGGGGACGAGACCTGCTCGCTCCATGGCGTCCTCGTAGGAGCGCTCGAACGTCAGGTTCGCGGCTTGGGCCTGGGCCTCGTTGCCGGGGAAGATCCCTCGGAAGACATCGATCTTGGGGCAGCCCCGGGACCGGTGCACGTGAACCATGGCACGCGCGTACGCTCCGGTCCCGGGCACTATGCCCTGGGTCGCGATCGCCTCGGCGAAGGCGCGTTCGACCATGGCGATGTCACCGACTGTGGTGCCTGCCAGGTCCAGGCACGCCAGCTTGATGGGGACGACGTCACTCATCGCCTCGCCGGTCGGTTAGTTCTCGCTGCCGGTCGCCTCGGTCCAGAGATCGAGCTCGGCGCGGTCGGCCTGCACCTTGCGCCAGACCAGCAGCCCCCCAAGGGCGATCAGCGCAAGAACGAGCAGCTTCTTCACGGTGTGACCCCACTTCTTCGACGGCCTCACCTGCCGGGGTGAGACCCAACGGTTGACATGCAGCCTAGCAAGGGATGGCTGCGGTCCCTGTGTCGCGCACGAACCAGATGTGTGGAATGTGCGTGAAACGAGCTACGAACGAGTGTTCAGCCCCAGGTGGGACCGGCTATACCCGTCCGATCTTGGACAACGACAACCGCCGACCGATCGCGGATCGGGTGGCGGCGTCGCCGAGCGGGCGAGCCTCGGGAGACGACCCGCGGGTGGCCGGCTCCGGATGGGACGACCGCCGCGCAGGTTGTCGGCCGCAGCCGCCAACTGGGCAACATCCAGATCATGCCAAATATCCCGCCGTAATGCGCGGAGGCCGGGGTGGCGGGTGGATGGGTCGACACACCCTAGGGGGGTATGTTACGGTCCTCGACATTAGACGGGTACCCCAGGGGGGTACCTGGAAATGAACGATGTGGCCGAGCGCGCCGTACCAGAACGTGCGAAGCCGCGGCAGAAAACCCTTCGAAATACCCTAGGGGGGTACGGTGTTAAACTTGATAAGGGACGACTACGACAAGGAGACCGCCATGAGCGCCACCACCACCTACACCGTGCAGGGCATGACCTGTGGACACTGCGTGAGCTCGGTGAAGGAGGAGGTCGGTGAGGTGGCTGGGGTGACCTCCGTGGAGGTGGACCTGGCCAGCGGCCTGCTGACGGTCATCGGTGACGGCCCCGTCGACTCCTCCGCGGTCACCGCGGCGGTCGAAGAGGCCGGATACGAAGTGGCGGGACGATCATGAAGGTGGCCGCCACGCTGGGCGCGTACGCCTTAGGGCTGGCCGTGGTGTTCGGCGGCGCCCTGGGGGTGGGCCGGATCGCAGGCCCGGCGGAGGCCCCGGCGCAGGCGGAGGCAGAGGCCCAGAGCGAAGCGCACGCCGGAATGACGCAGAAGGACGGCCGGCAGACCGGCGACGGCCACGCGACCGGAGAGGCAGAAGCTACGGCCGGAGAGCCGAAAGCGACTGCCGGAGAGCCGGATGCGGCCGCCGGTCATGGCGACGACCACGCCACTCAGCCCGTAGCGAAGAGCGATACCCCCGGGGGGCTCCAGGTGTCCCAGAACGGTTACACGATCAACCCGCTCATCACGACGCTCACCGTCGCCCAGGCCACGGACTTCAGGTTCACCGTAACGGGCCCCGACGGCAAGCCGGTGACGGACTACAAGGTCGAGCACGACAAGAAGCTGCACTTCATCGTCGCCTCCCGCGACCTGACCAGCTTCCAGCACGTCCACCCCGACATGGCCCCCGACGGCACGTGGGCGGTCAAGCTGACGCTCCCGAAGGCCGGCCCGTACCGCGCCTTCGCCGACTTCACCCCCACGGCCGGCGAGAAGCTGACGCTCGGCGCGGACCTGCAGGCAGCGGGCGACTACCGGCCCGAGCCCCTGCCCCACGTCAGCCGTACGTCGACCATCGACGACTACACTGTGAACCTCGCCGGAGACATCATCCCCGGCCGAGCCAGCAAGCTCACATTGACGGTCAGCAAGGACGGCGAGCCGGTCACGAACCTGCAGCCCTACCTCGGCGCCTACGGCCACCTGGTGGCCCTGCGCGCCGGTGACCTCGCCTATCTGCACGTTCATCCAGAAGACAGTGACAAAGCCGGACCGGAGATCACGTTCTACGCCGAGGCGCCCAGCGGCGGCGACTACCGGCTGTTCCTCGACTTCAAGCATGACGACAAGGTCCGTACGGCGAGCTTCACCGCCACGGCCACCCTGTCCGACGGGCACGCCCCGTCGGCCACCCACGATCACCAGCATTGACCAGGATCGCGCAAAGGAAAGGAGAGGTGATGTCTTCCGTCACCGAGGACAGAGCCGTTGAACTCATGATCGGTGGCATGACCTGCGCGTCCTGTGCCAACCGCATCGAACGCAAGCTCAACAAGCTCGACGGCGTGACCGCGACGGTCAACTACGCGACGGAGAAGGCGAAGGTCACCTTTCCCGAGAGCGTGGACCCGCGGGAGCTGATCAGCGAGGTCGAGAAGGCCGGCTACACAGCGGCCCTGCCCGCGCCCAAAGAACCCGCCGAGAAAGAAACCGCTGAGAAAGAGCCTGCCGAGAAAGTGCCCCAGAACGAGCTGCGCGCCCGGCTGATCACGGCGGTGACGCTGAGCATCCCGGTGATCGCGATGGCGATGATCCCGGCGCTGCAGTTCACGAACTGGCAGTGGTTGTCGCTCACGCTGGCCGCCCCGGTGGTCGCGTACGCGGGCTGGCCCTTCCACAAGGCCGCCTGGACGAACCTGCGCCACGGCGCCGCCACCATGGACACGCTGATCTCGATGGGCACGCTGGCCGCGCTCGGCTGGTCGCTCTGGGCGCTGTTCTTCGGCACGGCGGGCACGCCCGGCATGACGCACCCGTTCGAGTTCACGATCGGGCGCACCGACGGCTCGGGGAACATCTATCTGGAGACGGCGGCGGGGGTCACCGCGTTCATCCTGGCGGGGCGCTACTTCGAGGCCCGCTCCAAGCGGCGGGCGGGCGCGGCCCTGCGGGCGCTGATGGAGCTCGGCGCCAAAGAGGTGGAGCTGGCCGGCGGGCGGCGGGTTCCGGTCGAGCGGCTGCGGACGGGCGACAGGTTCGTCGTACGGCCGGGCGAGAAGATCGCCACGGACGGCGTGGTCGAGGAGGGCACCTCGGCGGTGGACGCCTCGATGCTCACGGGTGAGTCGGTCCCCGTCGAGGTCGGGCCGGGCGACACGGTCACCGGTTCCACCGTCAACGCGGGCGGGCGGCTGATCGTCAAGGCCACCCGGGTCGGCGCGGACACCCAGCTCGCCCAGATGGCCAGGCTGGTCGAGGAAGCGCAGACCGGCAAGGCGCAGGTGCAGCGGCTGGCGGACCGGATCTCGGGCGTGTTCGTGCCGGTCGTGATCGCGCTGGCGGTCGGGACGCTGGGCTACTGGCTCGGCACCGGGGGCGGCGCGGGGGCGGCGTTCACGGCGGCGGTGGCGGTGCTGATCATCGCCTGCCCGTGCGCGCTGGGGCTGGCCACGCCGACGGCGCTGCTGGTCGGCACCGGGCGGGGCGCCCAGCTCGGCATCCTGATCAAGGGGCCGGAGGTGCTGGAGTCCACCCGCCGGGTCGACACCATCGTGCTGGACAAGACGGGCACGGTGACCGAGGGCCGGATGACGCTCACCGCCGTGCACCTGGCCGAAGGGGAGAGCCGCGCGGAGGTGCTCAGGCTGGCGGGCGCCATCGAGCACGCGTCCGAGCACCCGATCGCCCAGGCCATCGCCAGGGAGGCGGCGTCCGAGGCGAGCGTGGACGGCTTCGCGACCGTGGAGGACTTCGCGAACGTCGAGGGTCTCGGCGTCCAGGGCGTCGTGGACGGGCACGCGGTCCTGGTGGGCCGCCCCAGGCTGCTGGAGGAGTGGTCGCAACATCTGCCGGCGAGCCTGACCGAGGCCCTCCAGGCCGAGCAGGCCGCGGGCCGCACCGCCGTGGCCGTCGGCTGGGACGGCCGGGCGCGGGCCGTGCTGGTGGTGGCCGACGTGGTCAAGCCGTCCAGCAAGGAGGCCGTCGCGCAGCTCAGGGCGCAGGGTCTCACGCCGGTGTTGCTGACCGGCGACAACGAGGCCGTCGCCAGGACCGTCGCGGCCGAGGTGGGCATCGACGAGGTGATCGCCGAGGTGCTGCCCGCCGGCAAGGTCGACGTGGTCAAGCGGCTGCAGGCGCAGGGCAAGGTCGTGGCCATGGTGGGCGACGGCGTCAACGACGCGGCTGCGCTGGCCCAGGCCGATCTGGGGCTGGCGATGGGCACCGGCACCGACGCCGCCATCGAGGCCGCCGATCTCACCCTGGTCAGGGGCGATCTGCGGGTGGCGCCGGACGCCATCCGGCTGTCGCGCAGGACGCTTTCGACGATCAAGGGCAACCTGTTCTGGGCGTTCGCCTACAACGTGGCCGCGCTGCCGCTGGCCGCGCTGGGCCTGCTCAACCCGATGATCGCGGGGGCGGCGATGGCCTTCTCAAGCGTGTTCGTGGTGAGCAACAGCCTGCGGCTGCGCACGTTCAAGTGAGGCCCATCGGACGGCCGGCGCCATCGCGGCGCCGGCCGTCGCGAACGCCGCGCCGAGGAGCAGCCAGCCGAGCGAGCCGCCGCCGAGCACCAGCGTGGTGAGCACCACCGGGCCGAACATCCTGGCCAGGGCCACGCCGGTGCCGAAGAAGGCCTGATACTGGCCCTGCTTGTCGTCGGGGGCGAGCCCGAAGCTGATCTCCCAGGCGCCGGCGGCCAGCAACATCTCGCCGGCGACCTGGAGGCCGGCCGCCACGAGCAGGAAGAGCCAGCCGTACGGGCTGAGCGCGAACACCGCGCAGGCGGCCAGCATGACGAGCCCCGCATGCCGTACGGACCTCGTGGCGTCCCGCAGTCCCTTGACCCGCCCGGCCACGCGGACCTGGAAGAGCACCACGCTGCCGGTGTTGATCAGCAGCAGGACGGTGACCATCCAGGTGGGGGCGCTGGTGCGGGTGGCGATCCAGAGGGGCACGACCAGGCTGAGCAGCGGCATGTAGAAGAGCAGCACCGCGTTGATCAGTGTGATGGCGGCGTAGGGGCGGTCTCTGAGCACCGCGAGCCTGGGGCCGGCGAGGACCGGCGCGGGGCGTACGGACGGCAGCCTGAGCAGCAGGGCCGCGGCCACCAGGAACGTCAGGGCGTCGAGCGCGAGCAGCGCCCGGTAGGCGGGCGCGGTGTCCAGGTGCAGGGCGAGGCCGCCGAGGGCGGCGCCGACGGCCAGGCCGCCGTTGAGCGCGGCGTGCAGGACGGCCCGCACGGCGGTCCGCCGATCCGGCTCGACGAGGCCGGCGAGCAGGGCCTGGCGGGCGGCGGACAACCCGGTCTGCGCGGTGCCGTAAAGGCAGGCCACCAGCACGAACGGCACGAACGAGCGGACGAACAGGAACGAGGCCACCGCCGTCGCGGTCGTGACCGCCAGCAGCACCGCGACGCCGCGCGGCCCGCGCCGGTCGGCCAGGTGGCCGAGCGGCACGCCGGCCAGCGAGCCGACGGCCCAGCCCAGCGTGAGGCCGAGGCCGATCTGGGTGGCGGGCAGGCCGACGATCCGGGCGAAGTAGAACGCGGAGGTGATGAGGTAGATGCCGTCGCCGATGGAGTTCGCCAGTTGAGCTTGTGCCAGGATGCGCCGATTTTTCATGACGTGTACGCCAAGCCGGCGAGCAGGAGACCCATAGCCCCATCTTCAATCCCACTTTGTCCCGATATAAGCTCCAATTTTCGGTGAAATGATTGGGCCAAGATGGACCTGCACATCAGCCTCGAAGGGCGCGGTGACCTGGCCGCACAGGTCTACCGGCAGCTGCTGGACGCCATCCTCGACGGCCGGCTGCGCTCGGGCGAGCGGCTCCCCCCGACCAGGGAGCTGGCCACCCGCCTGGAGATCTCCAGGAACACGGTCGCGCTGGCCTACGACCGCCTGGTCGCCGACGGGTTCCTGGTGGGCAGGGCGGGCGCGGGCACGTTCGTGTCGGCGGAGCCCGTACGCGGGCGCACCGCCCCGAAGGGCGTCGTCCGCCCACGCGCGGCCTGGCAGGAGATCGGCGTGCAAACGCCCATGCGCCCGGCCCGGTACGACTTCCGCGTCGGCGTGCCGGACCCGCGTCTGTTCCCGATGGAGACCTGGCGCCGCCTGATGGCCCGGGAGTTGCGGGTGAGCGCCGCCGGCTACGCCCATCCCGCCGGACACGAGCCGCTAAGAGCGGCTATTTCCCGGCATATCGGCATCAGCCGCTCCGTGCATGCCGCCCCCGACGACGTCCTCATCACGAACGGCGCCCAGCAGGCGCTGGACCTCATCGGCCGGATCCTGATCGAGCCCGGCGCCTGCGTGGCCGTCGAAGAGCCCGGCTACCCACCCGCCCGCCGGCTCTTCCGCTCCCTCGGCGCCCGCGTGACCGGCGTCCCGGTCGACGCCGAGGGCATCGACGTCCAGGCCATCCCCTCCGCCGCCCGCCTCGTGTACGTCACCCCGTCGCACCAGTTCCCGCTGGGCACGCCCATGTCGCTGGCCCGCCGCGCCGCCCTGCTGGCCTGGGCCGAGCGCCGCAGGGCCGTGGTGATCGAGGACGACTACGACAGCGAGTTCCGCTTCGGCGAGCGCCCGCTCGAACCCCTGCAGAGCCTCGACCGCGCGGGCCGGGTCATCTACGTGGGCTCGTTCTCCAAGACCCTGCTTCCCATGCTCCGGCTCGGCTTCCTCGTCGCCCCCGCCTCGCTCGCGCCGGCGCTGCGCGCGGCCAGGCAGGTGTCCGACTGGCACGGCGAGGTGCCGACGCAGGCGGCTCTGGCCCGTTTCATCGACGAGGGGCTGCTGGCCAGGCACATCAGGAAGGCGACCCGCGAGTACGCCGCCAAGCACGCGATGATCGCGGAGACGCTGGCCGCCGACGACCGTGTCCGGCTGGTGCCGTCCAGTGCGGGCCTGCACCTGTGTGCCCTGGGCGTGTCGGTGGAACCGGGCCAGGACCTGGTGGCGGAGCCGCTGGAGGCGTACTGCGGCGAGAGTCCGCGGCAGCGCGGCCTGGTCCTCGGCTACGGCGCGATCACCAGGGACGACCTCCCCGAGGGCCTGCGCCTGCTGCGGTCAAGGATGTCGGCGGAGCCAGAACCGGCGGGTCCGCTCCCCTGACATCTCCGGGTCGTCGGGCGGGGTCGGCTGCTGCACGATCACGACCGTGGTCCTGGCATGACGGGCACAGTACATGCTGGTCGAGGGCAGGAAGACCCGGCTGAGCAGCCCGCGTCTCCCCCGCCCCAGCACCAGCAGGTCGCCCTCGCGGGCGAGGTCCACGAGGTGGTAGCCGGGATCGCCGACCCTGCCGACCACGGCGGTCCGCAGATCGTCGGGCACCCCGCCCGCCACGTCGTCGAACACACCCGCCACCACGTCGGCGCAGCGCGCCTCTTCACCCAGCTTGACGGCGTGCTGCACGGGCAGGGCCTCGGGGAAGGGATGGACGGGCGCGCGGCTCACATGCACGGCCACCAGGGCCATCCGGTGCAGCCTGGCCGCCCCGATGGCCCAGGCCAGCGCCCAGCGCGAGGCCGGGGACTCGTCCACCCCGACGATCAACCTCGCGCCGCCGGGCAGATCCTGTTCCACGGCGCCTCCTGTAAGAAGTACGACCATAGTGCGCCTCCCGCTCTGTTACCGGGAGGTGGCAGTTTTCGAACTCTGGAGTCCCTCGCGAAGGCGGGCGTAGCATGCGGGGGTGGAACAGGGGTGGGTGCGACCCCGTCCCGCCCTCGACCGGCGGCTCGACGGGGCGCTTACGCACAGGCTCACCTCGCTCGTGGCCATCACAGGCTATGGCAAGTCGACCGCGCTGGCGGGCTGGAGCCAGGCCGTCGGCGCGGTGCTGCACCGGCTCGGGCCAGCCGATCGTGATCTTCCCACACTGGCCGGAGCGGTGGCCACCGCGCTGTCGGAGGCGGTGCCGGGGCTGCCGGCCGACCTCGTCACGGCGGCGCGGGCGCCGCTCGGCCCCGAGGCCGACGAGCTGTCCAGGGCGGCGGCGCTGGCCGGCGCGCTGGCCGAGGCGCTGTCTCAGCGGCTGCGCCGCGCGCTGGCCCTGATCTTCGACGGCATGGACACGATCGCGGGCGCGCCCGGCCCGGTGCGTTACGTGGAGACGCTGGTCCGCGCCGCGCCCCGGCAACTGCATCTGGTCACCGCGTCGCGGGCGCCGCTGCCGTTCCCGACGGCCCGGCTGCGCCAGGACCACGAGGTGCTCGACCTCGACGCGACCGACCTCGCGCTCACCCCGGGCGAGAGCGCCGCCTGGGCCCGCGACCGGCTCGGCGAGCGCGGCGCGGCCGTCGCCGCCGCGCTGCACGACGCCTGCGGTGGCTGGCCGGCCGCCGTGCGGGCCGCGCTCGACACGCTGGCCCGCGAGGACCCCGCCACCTGGCCGCGCACCGCCGCGACCCTGGCCGCGAACTCCGCCACGCTCGAACGCCTCACGCGGGCCGCCTTCGAGGACCTGCCCGCGACCATGCGCGAGCTGCTGCGCGCCGCCACCGTCCTGCCCGTGCTGACCGGCGGGCTGACCGCCGCGCTCGGCGCGCCGCCCGACACGCTCGACTCGCTGACCAGCCGCGGCCTGTTCCTGGAGGCCGGCCAGGACGGCCACCGCCTGACCCAGACCAGCGCGCACGTCCTGGCCGGGCACGCCCCGCTCGACCGGCACGAGGCCCACGACGTCGCCGCGGTGGCCGCCCGCTGGTACGTCGAGCACGACCAGCCCGAGCTGGCTCTGAGCGCGGCCGTCGCGACCGCCCATCCCGCGCTCGCCGTGTCCCTCCTCGACGCCCACGGGCTGCGCCTGGCCGAGCGCGGTGACGTGATCGCCGCGCTGGAGTTGTTACCCGAGGCCGCCCGGCGCTCCCCCGCGATGCTCAAGCTGGCCGGCATCGCCGAGCTCACCCGCGGCCACTGGACCCGCGCTCGCGACCTGCTCGCCGCCGCCGCAGCGGGCCCCTCCTTCGACGCGTACGCGGCCAGGCGGCTCGGCTTCATCGACCACATGCGCGGCGACCTCGACTCCGCGCTGACGATGTACGCCCGAGGCCACGAGTACGGCCTGCCGCCCGCCGAAGCCGCCATGTGCGCCGCCTCCATGGCGGCCGTGCTCTGGATCAAAGGCGACCGGGCGGGCTGCGCCGAGCTGGCCGACAAGGCGCTTGACCAGGCCAGCGACCTGGGAGACCCGGCCGCGCTGGCGATGGCGAACACGGTGCTGGCCATGCTCGCCTCGCTCGACGGCGACCGCCGCGCCAACGACGCCCACTACGTCAGGGCCATCGAGTACGCCGAGCGCGCGGGCGACCTCGTCCAGCTCATCCGCATCCACGCCAACCGCGCCTCCCGGCACCTGGACGAGGGCTCCTACGCGGCGGCGCTGGCCGAGACGGAGATCGCCGGCCGGCTGTCCGACCTGGTGCCGTTCGCCCCCTACGCCGCCCTGAACGTCGCCAACCGCTCCACGGCCCTGATCGGCCTCGGCCGCCTGGAGGAGGCCGCCGCCGAGGCCGCCGACGCGGCGGCCCGGTGGGAGGCGATGGGTTCCAGGGTGACCGGCGCCGGCCGGGACCGGCTGGCCCGGATCCACGCCCTGCGCGGCGAGCGCGGCCCGGCCGAGGCGCTCTACCGGCGGGTCATCGCGGAGTCGGGACCGTCGGGCGAGGTGCAGTCGTTGTCCATCGCGCTCAACGGGCTCGCCGAGCTGCTCGCCGACGACGACCCCGAAGAGGCCACCCGCGTCGCCGACCAGGCGCTCAAGCACGTGGAGGGCATCGCGGGCGTGACCGCCCGGGTGGTCGGCGCCCGGGTGGCCCTGGTGGCGGGGCGGCGCGCGGACGCGCGGGCCCTGCTGGACGAGGCGGAGCCCGCGGCGGTGAGCCGCCGCGACCACGGCGCCCAGGCCGCCATCGCGGAGTTGCGGGCCGAGCTGGACGCCGACCTCGGGCAGGCCGACGAGGCGGTGCGCCGGTGGGCGGCGCTCGGCGATCCGATCGGGCAGGCCAGGGCCGAGCTGGTCAGGGCTGCTCTGGCGGACCCCGCGACGGGCGGGGAGACGGCCGTCCGGGTGCGCGAGCGGATGCACGCCATCGGCTGCCGGGCGCTGGATCACCGGATCGACGCGCTGCTGGCCCGCGCCGCGCCGGAGCCGGGGGCGCGGGTGGTCGTGGAGACGATGGGAACGTTCCGGGTGGTGCGCGGTTCGGTGCCCGTGCCGCGGACGGCGTGGCAGTCGCGTAAGGCCCGTGACCTGCTGAAGATCCTCGTCAGCCGCAGGGGCGGCGGGATCGGCCGGGAGCGCCTGGTCGAGATCCTCTGGCCCGAGCAGGAGGACGAGGCGGTGGGGTTGCGGCGGCTGAACGTCATGGTGTCCACCCTGCGCGCGGTGCTCGACCCCGGGCGCGAGCGGGCTCCCGACGACCTCGTGGTGTCGGACGAGGGGGCGCTGCGGCTGGAGCTGTCCCACGTGGACGTCGACGTCGAACGTTTTCTGGAGCTGGTGGCCGGGGCCGTACGGCTCGATCAGGCGGGCCGGACGGCCGAGGCGCTGGAGCGGTGGGCGGCGGCCGAGGGCGCCTACGGCGGGGAGTTCTGCGAGGAGGACCCCTACGCGGACTGGGCCGTGGGCCTGCGCGAGCAGGCGCGGGCGGCGTACGTGCAGGCGGCGGCCCGGCTCGCCACGGCCAGGGCGGACGAGGGGCGGCACGACGAGGCGGCGCGTCACTGGTTGCGGTTGCTGGAGCGCGACCGTTACGACGAGCGCGCGCATCTGGGCCTGGTGCGGGTGCTCGACCTGGCGGGCCGCCGCGGCGACGCGCGCCGGCGCTACCAGCTCTACGCGGAGCGCATGCGGGAGCTGGAGGTCGAGCCGGCCCCGTACCCGACCTGAGGCTCGACCTGAACCAGACCTGAACCGTACGGCGAGATGGTGATCGGATGAGAACGGTGATCGTCCGGCTGGTCGAGCCCGAGCAGTCCGGCGGCCAGCTCCGCGGGCTGCTCGAAGAGGTGGGGGGCGAGCCCGTGCCGTTCAACGGCGCCGAGGCGGTCGTCGCGCTGCTGCTGGAGGCGGCCGGGCTGAAGCGCGATCCGCCCTGAACCTCCCGCGAACCTCCGTCGCCACCATGGAGTGGGGAAAGGAGGCGCGATGGGCGAGCAGGGGAGCGGTTGGCCGTTCGTCGGGCGGCGGGGGCTGCTCACGATCGTGCGGGGGGCGCTGCGGTCGGGAGCGGGCGTGATGATCTCTGGTGAGGCGGGGGTGGGCAAGAGCAGGCTGGCGGCGCAGGCGCTGGCCGGTCTGGACGGGTACGCGGTGGTCCGGGCGCTGGGCACGGAGACCGCGTCGATGATCCCGTTCGGTGCGTTCGCGCACGTGCTGACGGGGCCGCCGGAGGGCGGCGAGAACCTGTTGCGCTGGGCCGCCCGCCACGTGCGGCTCGGCGCCCCGCGCGGCGAGCTGCTGGTGAGCGTGGACGACGCGCACCGGCTCGATCCGGCGTCGGCGGCGCTGGTGCACTACCTGGCCGGCAGCGGCAGCGCGCGGGTGCTGGTGACGGTGCGCTCCGGCGAGACGCAGCCGGCCCCCGTGGCCGCGCTGTGGAAGGACGAGCTGCTCGCCAGGATCGAGCTGCCGCCGCTGAGCGGGGAGGACGTCGGGCGGGCGCTCGCGGGCGCGCTGGGCGGCGAGGTGGCGGCGCAGACCGTCCGGCATCTGACCGGGGTGAGCGGCGGGAACGTGCTCTACCTGCGCGAGCTCGTGCACGCCGGGCGTACCGGCGGCAGCCTGGCCGAGCGGGACGGGCAGTGGCGCTGGCAGGGCGAGCTGGCCATGACCGGCAGGCTGCGCGAGCTGGTCGGCGCCCGGATCGGGCACCTCGATCCGGACGAGCGCGAGGTGCTGGAGCTGGTCGCGTTCGGGGAGCCGCTGGGCGCCGAGCTGCTGGTGTCGCTGAGCTCAGCGGGGGCGGTCGAGCGGGTCGAGGCCCGCGGCCTGATCGTGCCCGAGAGCGAGGGCCGGCGCGAGCACTTACGGCTCGGCCATCCTCTCTACGGCGAGGTGGTGCGGGGCGACTGCGGCACGTTGCGGGCGCGGCGGCTGCGGCGGCTGCTGGCCGAGGCGCTGGAGGGCAGCGGGCTGCGGCGGCGCGAGGACGTGTTGCGGGCGGCGGTGTGGCGGCTGGACAGCGGCTCGGCCGCCGGGCCCGAGACGCTGACGGCGGCCGCGAAGCTGGCCTGGGGCCGGCAGGATCCCCGGCTGGCGGCCCGGCTGGCCAGGGCCGCGATCGACGCCGGGGCGGGCGTGGCCGCGGTCGCGCTGCTCGGGGAGGTGCTCATGGTGCTGGGCGACGCGGGCTCGGCGGTAGAAGCGCTGCGGCGGGCCGCCCACGACGCCGTCACCGAGAGCGAGCGCGCCCAGCACGCCTACAGCCTGGGCATCAACCTGGCGTGGGCGGGGGCCGACGCCGAGGCGTGCCAGGTGCTCGACGTGGCGGCGGAGACGCTGACCGAGCCGGGCTGGCGGCAGGAGGCGTACGTCTACCGCTGCGTGGCCGACTGCTTCGCCGGGCGCATGAGCGGCGCGGCGCGATCACTGACGCGGGCCCGTTCGTACGGGCCCATGACGCTGCGGGGCGGGGCGCACGCCGACAGCATGGAGGCGTGGATCGACGCCTACACCGGGCGCGGCGAGCGTGCTCTCGCCCTGGCCGCGCGGACGCTGGTCAGCATGGCGAGCTGGAAGGACGAGGCCCCGCACGCCTTCCTGACGTTCCTGGACGCGACGTGCGCCGCGCACCTGTTCTGCGGGCGGCTGACGGAGGCCGCGCGGGCCGCGGAGCGGGGCATGGAGCTGCCCGCGGCTGAGCTGTCGGTGTCGGGGTTCGGGGCCCATCGGGCGATGGCCGGCCGGTTGGCGGGCGACGCGGCGGGAGCGGTCCGGTGGTGTGCCGAGGACATGGCGCGGCTGCCGGTGCGGGAGCCGTACCTGGGGCGGGTCGTGGCCGAGCAGGCGCACGCGCTCGCGCTGCTGGGCCGGATCGAGCAGGCCAGGGCCATGCTGGCCGAGGCCGGGGAGCTGACGTCACGGTGGGCTTTCACCCGTCAGCACACGATGCAGGCCGCCGTCTGGGTCGCGGCGGCGGGCGGCGACCTGGACGAGGCGGTGCGGTCGTGCCTGGCGGCGGTGGCGCACGCCGAGCGGCACGAGCTGCGCGGGCCGCTGATGTTCGCGCTGCACGACCTGGTGCGGCTCGGCGCTCCGGAACCGGCCGCGGAGCGGCTGACCGCGCTGGCGGAGCGGATGGAGGGACCGCTGGCAGCGCTGCTCGCCAGGCACGCGCGGGCCGCCGGCGACCCGGGCGAGCTGCGGGCGGTGGCGAGCGAGTTCGAACGGCTGGGCCTGATCCTGTACGCCGCCGAGGCCACCGCCCAGGAGTCGGCCGCCTGCCGGGACGCGGGCCGGGGCAGCCTGGCCAAGGGCGCGCAGACCAGGGCGTGGGCGCTGGCCAAGCGCTGCCCGGGAGTGTCCACGCCGGCGCTGGTCGAGCTGGCCACGCCGGCGCTCACGCCGCGGCAGCGGGAGATCGTCCAGCTCGCCGCGGCCGGGCTCACGAACCGGCAGATCGCCGACCGGCTGACGTTGTCCACGCGGACGGCGGCCAATCATCTGCAGGCCGCCTACGACAAGCTGGGCGTGAACGACCGCACGCAGGTGGGCCGCCTGCTCACGGCGCTCTGAACCGCGCGGCGGCCCTGTGGACCAGTCTCGGCACGCGTGGGTGGCGGCCCTTCGGGCCGGCCTCGGCACGCGGCCCTTCAGACCAGCTTCAGCAGGCCGTCGTACAGGCTCTCCCGCTCCGGCGCCGAGAGCACCCGGTACGGCGCCGCGGCCCGCAGGTTGGTGTCCGCCTCGACGCGGGCGTGCAGGGGCCCGTCGCGCAGCACGACGATCTCGGCTGCCGACAGGCCCCGCTGCTGCCAGGCCACGGCGTGCGCGTCCGCGCGGTGGTAGCGGAGCGTCGCGAGCCGGTTGAACAGCAGCAGGCCCGGCGACGCGCCCTCCGGCTCGTACGGCGGCGCCATCCGCTCCAGGGCGCCGCCGGGCACGCGCTCGGCCGCATCGAGCACCCGGCCCACCAGGCCGGCCAGCCCGGGGAGGTCGTGACCTGACCAGATGCGCTCCGCCGTGGCGGCGTGCAGGGCGTACAGGTTGTGGACGAACTCCTTGCCCCTGGCCGTCAGTCGCAGGCCGCCGCCGGGGTCCTCGGTGAGGGTGCCTTCGCGGAGGTGGTCCCGGATGGCGGGCTCGTGGTCGGCGGCGTCCGCGTACCGGTAGATCGTGGCCAGGTCGCGGCGGGTGAGGGCGCGGAGGGGGAGGGCGTAGCGGAGGTCGTTCAGGAGGCCGGTGGTGAGGCCGGACGTCTCGGCCAGCTCGATGCCCGCTCGGCGGGCCGAGGCGTGCAGGTTGACGTGGGCCGCGTCGATGACGGGGGCGATGGTCGCCGCGTATTCCGACAGATCCTGAAATTTCGACATCGGCCGTCATTATGCCGATGCTGCGCCCCCGCCGGACCCCGTTTCACGTGAAGCCGGACGGGCGGCACCGATCGGGTGGGTGCCCGTCAGCCGTAGCGGCCGCCCGCCGGCGGGCGCAGGGCGGTGGCGAGGTCGTCGGCCAGGCGCGGGATCTCGTCCTGGCGCAGCGTGGAGATGGTCACGCGGAGCGCGGGCGGCGTGGCGATGCGGTTGCGTGCCCCGGGTGCGGCGGCCCAGCCCCTGGCCAGCAGGCGGGTGATCGCGGTGGCCTCGTCGGCGACGGGGATCCACACGTTGAGCCCGCTGCGGCCGTGCGCGGGGACGCCGCGCTCGGCCAGCGCCGCCACCAGGCCGTTACGCCGCCCCGCGTACGCCGCGGCCACCGCCCCGGTGTCGACGGCCTCGGTACGCCACAGATGGGCCACGGCCCGTTGCAGCAGATGGCTGACCCACCCCGCGGCGATCCGCTGCCGCCCGCGCAGCCGGCCGACCGTGATGGGATCGCCGGTGACCAGGGCCAGCCGCAGGTCGGGCCCGAACGCCTTGGCCGTCGAGCGGATCAGCGTCCAATGGTCCGTGACCCCCGCCAGCGGGCACAGCGGCAGGTCCACGAAGCCGTCCCCGTGATCGTCCTCGATGAGCAGCACCCCCGGGTACGCCGCCAGCAGCGCCCGCAACTCCCCCGCCCGCCCGGCCGGAACGGCGGCGCCGGTCGGGTTCTGGGCGCGGGCGGTGATCACCACGGCGCGCACGCCCGCCCGCAGGGCCCGGCCCAGCTCGCCGGGCAGCGGGCCGTCGTCGTCCAGCCGCATCGGCACCGGGCGCAGCCCGAGCGCGGCGACCAGGTCGAGCAGCGACGTCCATCCCGGATCCTCCACGGCGATCGCGTCACCGGGGCGCAGGCGGGCGAGCAGCACCCGCTCGACCGCGTCGAGGGTGGCCGAGGTGATGGCCAGCGGCGCCTCCAGCACGCCGTCCGCGCGCAGCCTGGCCGCGGCCAGGGCCAGCAGTTCCTCGTCGTCGCCGGTGCCGTACATGGCCGGGCGCTCCTCGTGCGCGCGCGCCGCGCCGGCGAGGGCGTCGTGCAGACGCGGCAGCAGGGCCCGATCGGGGTTGCCCTTGGACAGGTCGCGTACGCCCGGGGGCACCTCGACGCGGATCTCCTCCCGCGCCGTGCTCGCGGGCCGGGGCCGGACCCGGGTGCCCCGGCGTCCGGCGGTCTCCACGATGCCGCGCTCGCGCAGCAGCCGGTACGCGGCCGCCGCCGTCCCCGGGCTGACCCGGGCCTGGGCCGCGGCTTCGCGGACCGGAGGGAGCATCGCGCCTGGTCGCAGCCGTCCCGCCGCCACGGCGGCCTCGACGTCACCCGCGATCTCGCTGGCCGTCCCACCGGTGAGCGGGTATGTTTCTAGCACAAAAGACATTATGTACTAATACAAAGAGGTTCGAGTGCTGATTCATCCATGGGACGCCGCTCGTGACGAAACCGAGTGGCGCGACTGGCTGACCACCCGCGACTTCGGCCAGCTCGTGGCCAACGGGGTGGACGGCGGGCCGCCGATGGTGGTGCCGACGCACTTCCTGTTCGACGGCGACCGGGCGATCGTGCTCCACCTGGCCAGGCCGAACCCGATCTGGGCGGCTCTGGAGGCCAACCCGGCGATCGTGGTGAGCGTGCACGACGACTACGCCTTCATCCCCGGCACCTGGCGCGCCGACTCCCCCGGCGAGGGCGTGCCGACCAGCTACTACACCTCGGTGCAGCTCACCTGCCTGGCGCAGATCGTGGACGACGCGGAGGCCAAGGCCGAGATCCTGCGCCGACAGCTGGCCCACTTCCAGCCCGAGGGCGGGCACGGTGTCATGGCCGCCGGCGAGGGGCCCTACCACCGGATGTTGCCGGGGATCCGGGGGTTGCGGCTGGCGGTGACCGGCGTGCGGGCGAAGTTCAAGTACGACGACAAGCGGCCGGTCGAGTTCCAGGGACGCGTGGCGGCCAGGCTCGCGGAACGCGATCGGCCAGGGGACGCGGGCGCCAGAGCGCAGCAGCTCAGACGGATGACGCTCGGCGATTTCCGAGCTCAGCGCCCTGCGGGGTGATTGTTAGGATTGATCGCATGACCGCCCAGGACGGCCCCGGCCGCGAGCACGTGCTCGCCTGGGTCGATCGGGTGGCGGCGTTCGTCTCCACGGAGTGGGGGCTGCCGCCGATCGCCGGCCGCGTCCTGGGCTGGCTGATGGTCTGCCACCCGCCCGCGCAGACCGCCGCCGGCATCGGCGCGGCCATCGGCGCCAGCCGCGCGTCACTGACGACGAACCTGCAGCTTCTGACGTCCATCCGGCTGATCCGCCGGCTCCGCAAGCCCGGCGAGCGCAACGTCTACTACCAGATCGAGGACGACGCCTGGTCCAAGGTCATCCGCCAGAAGCTCACCGTGTTCACCGCGTTCGACGAGCTGGCGGCCGAGGGCCTGCGGCTCGGCTGGAGCGACGACGCGCAGACCGCCCGGCTCCGCTCGGCCAGGGCCGCCATCGCCGCGCTGACCGACGCGCTCGGCCAGGCCGCGGCCACGGCCGATCCGCCTGCCTGACACCTGGAACCACAGCCTGTGGATAACTCGGCCATGCTGTGGATAACTCCCCTTTCGACACCACTCTCAGAACGCCATAACCCTGATACGTCCAGGTCAGCGCCTCACAAGGGATCCCGACCACGGTAAGTCACAGCCTGTGGATGAACCCGTATGTGACAGGGGGTCCTATGTCTCCCGCTCCAGCACCGAGTGCCGCCGGCTGTACGCGAAATAAACGATCATGCCGAGCACGAACCAGACGGCGAACCGCAACCACGTCACCGGATTCAGGAAGGTGATCAACCAGATCGAGAAGGCCGCGCCGACGGCCGGCACGAACGGCAACCACGGCATCCGGAACGACCGCGGCAGGTCGGGCCGCCGGTAACGGAGCACGATCACCGCCACGCACACGACCATGAACGCCAGCAGGATCCCGATGTTCGTCAGCTCGGCCGCCTCCCGGATCGGCAGGAACCCGGCGATCAACGCGGAGGCCACGCCGACGATCCAGGTGACCCGCACGGGCACCCGCCGCACCGGATGCAGCTTGGCGAACCACTGCGGCAGCAGCCCGTCCCTGCTCATCGAGAACCAGACCCGGGTCACCCCGAGCATGAACGTGAACATCACGGTCAGGATGCCCACGATCGCCCCCACCGCGATGACCGAAGCCAGCCCGGACAGCCCCACCGCGGCGAACGCCGAGGAGAAGCCGCTCTCCGGATCGATCTCCCGGTAGTTCTGCATGCCGGTGAGCACGAGGCAGGCCAGCACGTACAGCACCATGGAGATGACCAGCGAGTAGATGATCGCCTTCGGCATGTGCCGCTGCGCGTCGCGCGACTCCTCGGCCGCCGTGCTCATCGCGTCATAGCCGAACACCGCGAAGAACACCGTGGCGGCGCCGGTGATCGCGCCGCCGATCCCGAACGGGAAGAACGGCGTGTAGTTGCCGGTGTTGATGTGGAAGAAGCCGACCACGATCACCAGCAGCACGACGGCGACCTTGATGCCCACCACGAACGTCTCGAACCGGGCCGCGGCGCGGATGCCGAGGTTCAGCAGGAAGGCGATGATCAGGCACAACACCACCGCGAACAGGTCCACCACGTGCCCATCACCGGTGCCGGGCGCGCCGAGCAGCGCCGGGGGCAACCGGAACCCGAGCTCGTGAACGAGGAAGCCGAAGTAGCCGGAGATGCCGATGGCCACCACCGCGACGATCGCGGTGTACTCCAGCAGCAGGTCCCAGCCGATGAACCAGCCGACGATCTCCCCCAGGACCGCGTACCCGTAGGTGTAGGCGGAGCCGGCCTTCGGGATCATCCCGGCGAACTCCGCGTACGACAACGCCGCGGCGGCGCTCGCGATGCCCGCGATGAGGAACGACACCAGCACCGCCGGCCCCGCGGTCTGGTTGGCCACCGCGCCGGCCAGCGCGAAGATCCCGGCGCCGATGATGCCGCCCACACCGATGGCGGTGAGCTGCAACAGGCCGAGCGACCTGGACAACTCCCCCTCGTGTTCGGTGGCGATCTGCTCCACCGGTTTACGCCTGAAGACGCTGCGCGAAGTGACCATGATGCCCGCCCCCACTGACAGATCACCGACTCCGTGCGCATTCCCCACTCGGGGCGTTCCTAAGCGGAATCGCGAGGTCAGGGCCGCTTCAGGTAGTCGAACGGGACGACGCTGAGGGCTTCGAGCCGCTCCTTGAAGTCGTCGGAGAGCCCGGTGAGCACCATGCTCGTGGCGGGAGAGCCGTTGACGTGCTGCTGGGCCATGATGAGCGCGGCGATGCCGTTGGAGTCCCAGAACGTCATCCCGCCCAGGTCCAGCACCAGGCGGAGGACGACGTCGTCGGCGACCAGGGCCGCGATGGCGCCGGTGAGGCCGTCGGCCGTCCGGTGGTCGAGGCTCCCGATGAGCTCCAGCCGCACGTGACCGTTCGCCTGCGGGTGCCGGGCGAGCTGGAAGACGGGCGTGCCGGGCTGGGGAAGGACGAAGACGACGGTGGCGATCGCCCCGTCGGGGCCGTGGCGCACGCTGTGCTCGTCGCTGAGGTAGCGCGCGATCCACAAGCCGTGCCCGTACTCGTAGGGCCATTCGCCGGGCCCGGCGGCCGTGGGCGCCGGTGCGCCGGTGTCGCTGACCTGGCAGTGCAGGGCGTGCGGCGACTGGCGGACGATCACCCGGCCGGCGCCCGAGCCGTGCAGGATGACGTTGCTGGCCAGCTCGTGGACGGTGAGGACGAGATCGCTGGTGCGGCCTTCCGGCAGGCCGGCCTGGGTGACGTGCGCTTCGAGCGTCGCACGCAGGGCGTAGAGGGACTCGCGGCCGAACCGCTCGTCCAGGATGACGTGCCCGATCGGTCGTGCGGCGGATTCGGGTGATCTGGCCGGCCGGTAGCCCGGCGTCCGGTCACCCGTCATGACCGGTCACTACGGTCAACCCGGGGACTGAGGAAGCGCCGAGCAGCAGGAACGTCGAAGCGATCGAGTGATTGCAGCGCAGCACGACCTTGCGCGGCGGCGACAGGCTGCGGGCCGCGTCGATGATCAGGCGGGCGGAGTGCAGGTCGATGAAGGACAGCTCGACCATGTTGACCGTGATGTCGCCGTCCACCCGGATGGCCTCGCTCAGCGCCAGCGTCAGCGCGCTCTCCGCGAACCGGTCGACGTGCCCGGCCAGCCGGATGCCCGCGGGCGCGTACTGGCGGCAGATCCGCAGGAGGGGGTCCTGGTAATAGGTGGCGGCGGCGACGGAGTGGGTGTGGAAACAGGTGACCGAGGCGAGGGTGACCGGGTCGAAGCGGTCGCGGTCGTACTGGCACAGGACCGCGGCGCTGGTGCCCGACAGCGTGGCCGCGATCTCCTCCTCGAACGCGGGCAGTTGCTCGATCCCGTGGATCGGCCGCAGCGCCCAGCTCATGTCGAGGGCGACCCGCAACCCCGAGTAACCCCCCCGCAGCGTGTGGGCGATCTCGTCCCGGAGCCACCCCATCGCGTGCTCTAACGCGAACGCCTGTCCCGCCAGCAGCCCGTCCTGGCAGGCCGCGACCGTCAGCCGCCCGTTCGCCGTGGCCGACTTCGCGGCTATCCCGCGCCGGCCCAGCTCGGCCAGCCGCTGCTGCGGCTCCTCGGCGACCCAGACCACCCGCAGCCCGCCGGACAGGCCGTCCCGGACGAACGCGGCGGTCAGGTCCAGCAACTCCTCGGACTCGCAGAAAGTCAGGCAGGCGTGGTCCCGCAGAGTCAGATCCGTGATCTGTGCGTCGGCACTGACCGTCACCATGCCACCTTCCCGATCGCGGCCGTCCGTCGGACCCGCACCGCTGAACGACCAACAGTAGTGATCGGTGACCGCTGTGGCACCCCGCACAACACGATCCACCGCAGGGCGGACGCCACGGCGGACGTACCTGCCTGCCACCCTGGGCCTCCCCCGGAAATCGCGGACCGTCGACGGGGCCGGCCCTCGGCGAGATCTCCGGCCACCCCGCCTACCCTGCCGGAAGCGATAATCACCCGCCCCCTGTTGTGAGATATATCGGCATATGGTGCCATCCCTGAAAACGGGCCCCGCCACCGGGCTCGGTTTGTCGCCGAGAGGACCCGGGAACGATGTCGATTGATCTTCGGGAGGCGATCGGCGTGGACCTGACAATGGCACTGTCCATCCCTGTACAAAGGGCTTCCGTTTCATTGTCGACAAGCATATTCAGCGCCACTCTTGCCGAAATTCGGCGTTACGCAAGAAATGCGGGACGCTATCGTGCCGGCGCTCAACCTGCCTTTCGCGAAACCCCCGTACCGCACGGCTGACGGGCGGCCCGGCGGTCCGGCAGGCCCAGCCGGACCGGTGTTTTGCCGGGCGTGCGGCGGGCAGGGACGATCAAGAAGGGAGTGGTTGTGGTGAAGGTTGACACCTTCCGCCTGCTGGCGAATCTCAAGGGCGAGACATTCGTGCTGCACCCCATCGGAGAGCTCGATCTGACCAGCGCCGAACAGATCACGCAATGGCTGAGCGCCTATTTGCGGGACGGCCCGGCCTCGATCACCTTGGTGGACCTGGCCGACGTGAACTTCATCGACTCGGTGGGCCTCGGCGCGCTGATCCAGTTGAGCACCCGGGTGAGCGCCGCCGGGCACACGGTGGTCTTCGCGGCGCCGGCCAGGCAACCCGCCCGGCTGCTCAGCCTCACGGGGTTGTCGCAGCGACTGCGGGTGTACGAGACGGTCGCCGAGGCGTTCGCGGCGACCACCGGCAAGCCCGCCGGGCGGCACACCCTGCCGGTCCCGCAACGCTGAACCCGATGTTCAGGGGGCGGTGCGCGGGCGCAGGCCGTCCATGATGACGGTGACGAAGCCGTCGACCAGCGCCCTCGACGCGGGATGCGTCCGCGCGAACGCGTAGGCGACCTCCCCGAACAGGACCGTGGTGACACCGGGGTCGATGTCGGCCCTGATCGCCCCCTCCGCCCGCGCCCCGCCGATCATCTCCTCGACCACCCGCACGAGATCCGCCCGCAGCGCCGTGGTGGCGGGCAGATCCAGCCCGCCGAACTGGTCGCTGACGGCGTGGTGCGCCGACTGGAAGGCGATCAACTCGGCGAGGAACGTCCGCAGGGCCCGCTCGGGGCCGGACTCGCCCAGCAGGTCCCTGGCCCGCTGGACCATGGGGCCGAGCAGGTCGGCCACTGCGGCGTCGATGAGCGCCTCCTTGCTGCCGAAGGTGCGCACGACTGTGGCCGCCCCCAGGCCCGCCCTCTTGGCGATGGCCTCGACGGTGAGCGGGCCGCCCGGCTCGGCCAGCAGCGCCTTGGTCGCTTCGAACGCGAGGCGCCGGTTGCGCAGCGCATCGGCTCTCCGGCCGCCTTCGGCACGCGGTGACATCTGGAATGGTCCTTCCATATATTTCATCTGGAATGAACGTTTCACTTATCGTAGCGCAAAGGGGGCCTCTTGCTGACCAAGCACGTTCTCGTCTCTGGGGTGAGCATCGCCGGGCTACGTTGGCGTACTGGCTGGCCAGACACGACTTCCAGCCCACCCACCGTGATCGAGCGCGCCCCACGGGTGCGCGCCGCTCCTAAGAGCCTCATCTGTGAACTCCGGTGAAAAGTAAGTTACGACCTGTGTATCCCATTCCTCCAGGGCTTCCCGGCCCGGCAAGCTAGGGCTCGTTCCCGACCCCCTGGGGAGGATTCACCGTGCTCAGGCGTACACCCCTGTTCGGCAAGAAGACCCGGATCACCTTCGCCCTGCCCGTGGGCCGGCCCGACGGCACCGTCAGCGTCGTCGGCGACTTCAACGACTGGTCCCCCGGCCGGCACGAGCTGCGGATCCGCCACAACGGCACGCGTACGGTGTCGGTGATCCTCCCGCCGGGCACCCACCGCTTCCGCTACCTGGCGAGCGGCGGTGTGTGGTTCGACGACGAGTCGGCCGACCACATCGACCAGCACGGCGGCCAGCTCCACCTCTGACCGGCTAACTCGCCAGCCAGCCGAACTCCGGCGCCGCGACGTCGAGAACGGCACCGTCACGGATCTGCCACCATCGGGCCTGGCCTCGCTCGTCGGTGACCATGAAGACGCCCCGTGGACGATCGTTGTCCTCGTCGACCGGGGGCAGGGCGGCGAGTCGTTCGACCTGGGCGCGGATCTCAGGGAGTGTGCCCTCCCGGATGTCGCCCCCATAGAACAGGTAGAGCGTCCAGTTGAAGGGTTTCGCCGGCCACGCCCAGCCGCCGGCGTAGTGGTCGTCCCTGTTCGTCGCGATGATGAGCTCGGCGTCCGGCTTCTGGGCACCGTCGAGCTCGACCCATCCTCTGACTGAGACGTACATTCCCATGTCGGATGACTTCCCGTAGATCCTTAAGTCGTCAATAATTGAAAATATAAGCAAATGTCCGAAGCGCACGCACCAAGGAGGCAACCGTGAAGATCATCCACCGTGCCGCCAGGCTGGCACTCGGCACGACGGCCGGACTGGCGCTCGCGCTGTCCGGCACCACACCGGCCTCGGCGGCGACCTGGGAGCTGCGTGACCTCCAGCAGCGGATATGCGTCACGCCGAGCAGCGGCCACCCCAACACCTACTTCGTGGCCGTGGTCCTCGGGACCTGGTCGACGACCGTCCAGATCGGCCTGCAGAACCTGCCCACCGGTTCCACCAGCGCGGGCGGCACATCGATCCCGCCCGGATCCAACTACCCCAACCCGAGCAACGGGGCGACGACGGTGAACGGCTTCGTCCAGCTGTCGATCGCGCCGCTCCCGGCCGGGGTCTACACCCCGCTGCTCACGGCCTCGGCCGGAACGGAGACCCAGTCCGTCCCCGTCACCATCAACGTGAAGGAAAACTGCTACTAGCAGTTTTCGACGGGAGATCCGTCCTGGGCGGCCGAAGCCGATTGCCGGAGCGTATTTCAAGGAGGTCGCTTTAAGCGCGATCGTCCCCAACCCGCTGCTAGGACTCCAGTTGCTGGTGCACCAGCCGACGGAAGGCCTCGGTCGCGGGATGAGAGGGGCTGGTCGGCCACAACATGTACACCGTCACCGGGGCGGCATCGGACAGCGGCAGATAGCGGACGCCCGGGTGGGGATGGGTGTAGCTGGTGCCCGCGGTGGTCACCCCGACGGCTTCCCCGGTGGCGATGGTGGTAAGCCATTCGTCCACGCCCGGCACCTGAAAGGTCGGGGGCCGCTGGGCATCGGGCCACAGATCGGCGCGCGTGGTCGAGGCCGTCGAGCACACGGCGACAGGCTGGCCCGCGAGCTCGGCCAGGCGCACGGCCGAGCGGTGGGCGAGCGGATGCTCCTCGGGCACGGCCGCCATGCGCTGCTCGCGGATGAGAGAGCAGCTCGCCAGGTTGGGATCCGGGGTGGGTTCGGCGCGCAGGAATGCCACGTCGGCCTCGCCTCGCCGGACGGCCGCCTCGGGGTCGTCCACGCGCCGGACGTGCACAGGCGCGTCGGGGTGGCGCTCACGCCAGGCACGAAGAAGGGGAACCGTGTGGCTGCCCAGCGCGGACCAGGCGAAGGCCACGCGGATGGGGCGCGGCCGCGCCCCGGCGACCGCCTCGGCCAGCGCGGTGTCCACCTGGTCGAGTATGCGGTGGGCGTGCTCCCACAACCGCCTTCCGGCCTCGGTGAGCGTGAGGCGGCGAGTGGTGCGCTCCACCAGCCGGGTGCCCAGGCGGCTCTCCAACTGTTCCAAGGTGCGGGAAAGCGCGGGCTGGCTCATGTGCAGCGCGAGCGCGGCGCCGGTGATGGTGCCCTCGTCCCCGATCGCCACCAGGGCCCGGAGGTGACGCAGCTCCACATTCATAATCGCCGAGCATAAATGCCGCCTGAAGAGCATTTCACTGCCGGCTCCGTACCGCCGTAACGTCGTCGCCATGAGAATCCTGCTCATCGGCGGCGGCGGCACGCTCGGCACCGCCTTGCGCGAGACACTGCTCGGGCGTGGCCACGACGTCCTCACCGTCGGCCGGAGCAGTGGTGACCTCCGCCACGACATCTCCGACCCCGCTCAAGTCACGGCCCTGTACGCCAAGGCGGACGCGATCGACGCCGTGGTCAGCGCCGCCGGGCACGTCCCCTGGAAGCCGTTCACCGAGATGACGCCGCAGGACTACCAGGCGGCGTTCGACGGCAAGGTGCTCAGCCAGATCGAGCTGGTACGCCAGGGCATCGCGCACGTTGCCGAGCGCGGGTCCTTCACCCTGATCAGCGGCGTGCTGGCTCGTGAGCCTGTCACCACGGGCAGCGCCGCGTCCGTGGCCAACGGCGCGGTGGAGGCGTTCGTGCGGGCGGCCGCCATCGAGATCGCACCACAGCGCATCAACGCCGTCTCCCCCACGGTCTTCACCGAAGACCTCGACAAGTACGGGGCCTACTTTCCCGGCTTCCCGCCGGTGGACCTCAGCGATGTCGCCGCAGCTTACGTCCGCTCGATCGAAGGCGCCCAGACCGGCCAGATCTACGCCCTTCCGTAGCGCCGGAAGGACTGCCCAGAACCGTCCATTCGGCCACCCAGCGATCAACCGAGCGATCAACGCGCCGGTCGGCTGGCGTGAGCAGGGCGGCCCACCCGGGCTCGGCCACAGGATGCAGGGGGTCGTCAGTCTGCCTTCGACTGGGTACGTCGGGCGTAGGCGCGGGCGGCGCGGGCGCGGTCGCCGCAGCGGACGGAGCACCAGTGGCGGCGGCCGTGGCGCAGCAGGTAGCGGTTGCAGGGGGTGGAGCCACAGGCGGTGAGGCGTTCGGCGTCGGGCCCGGTGAGGAGGTCGGCCGTGTTGGCCGCAAGGGTCGCGAGAGCGCGGTCGAGGATCGCGTTGGTGGGGCACGGCGCCGCGCGGTAGGGGCCGCTCTTCTCGTCCCAGTACAGCAGAGCGGCCGTGGGTGCCCTGCTCAGGGCGTCATTGACGGCGGACAGGGCCGTGGGCAAGGCGGGCAGACCGGCAACGCGGGCGGCGAACAATGACCTGAGGTGTTCGCGCAGCGAGCGCAGCTGCGTTGTGCACATCTCCCGCAGCCCGGCATCGGCCGGAGCGAGGCCGCGTTCGGTGAGCCACTGATTCGTCGCCTCAGGGGTGCCGAGGAGATCGATGAACTGCCCTCCAGGCAGCGCGATGGCGCTGTTGGCAAAGTCGAGGGCGAGGTAGGCCTCCGCCCCCGGCGCGGGCGTCGACACAGACTCGGCGGTCAGGAGCTCGCTCATAGCTCTCATGGTACGGCTTGCGTCCATCCGTGAGACACCGCTACCGTCTTTCACGGATAAACCGCTTCCCATCCGTGAGGTTTCTCAATGCCTGGCACCAGCGCGTCCACTGAGCAGATCCCCGTCCGCGTCTTCGGCGGCCCGACCGCCCTCTTCGACTACGGCGGCTTGCGATTCCTGACCGACCCGACCTTCGACGCTCCCGGCGACTACCAGGTGCCGGGCGGCCGGCTGACCAAGACGGCGCCCTCCACCGCCGCACCGGCCGACCTCGGCCGCGTCGACGTGGTCCTGCTCTCCCACGACGAGCACCCCGACAACCTCGACAACTCCGGCCGAGCGCTGCTCGCCGACGTCCCGCTCACCCTCACCACGACCGGGGGCGCGCAGCGCCTGGGGAATGGAGCCAAGGGGCTGGCCGACTGGGAGTCGATCGAACTGGACCGCCCCGCCGGCGGCACGATCACCGTCACGGGCGTGCCCGCCATCCACGGACCCGGCGCACGCGAGGACGTCGAACCGATCACCGGCCAGGTCGTCGGATTCGTCCTGACCGGGCAGAGCCTGCCCACGGTCTACGTCAGCGGCGACAACGCCTCGCTCGACCTGGTCAAGCAGATCACCGAACGCTTCGGCCCGGTAGAGACCGCCATCCTCTTCGTCGGGGCTCCCCGTTTGCCCGTCCTCTTCGACGGCGCGCCCATCGTCCTCGACAGCGCCCAGGCCACCGAGGCGGTAAAGATCCTCGGCGCCCGCCGGGTGGTTCCCGTCCACTACGACAGCTGGGCCCACTTCACCGAAGGCCGTGACGAACTGGTAGCCGCTTTCACCGAAGCCGGGCTGGTTGACCACCTCGACCTGGGGTGACCGGGGATGTTCTTGCTTCGAATGAACGGTCTCGATGGTGGGATCGACGGAGAGGGATCGTGTGGAGCTGCGCGACATTGAAATCTTCCTGATCCTTGCCGAAGAGCTGCACTTCGGCCGCGCGGCAGAGCGGATGCACATCTCCGTGGCGGCGGTCAGCAAGGCCCTCAAGAAGCAGGAACGGGCCATCGGGTTCGAGCTCTTCGCCCGGGACAGCCGCAATGTACGGCTTACGCCGGTGGGTGAGCAGCTCCGCGACGACCTGCGCCACGTGTATCAGGAGTTGACGCAGAGTCTGGAGCGGGCCCGGCTGGCGGGCCGGGGCAAGCTCGGCACGCTCCGAGTCAGCCTGTTTCCCGCCAACGTCCAGGAGCTGCGCCGGTACTGGGAGACGTTCCGCTCCCGCCACCCACAGTGGGAGCTGCGACTGCGGATGTCGGCCTTTGCGGATCCGTTCGCCCCGTTGCGGAACGGGGAGGTTGACGTCCTGGTCACCTGGCCACCCGTGGAGGAGCCCGACCTGACCGTGGGCCCCCTGCTCTTCGCCGAGCCGAGGGTGCTGGCCGTGTCTGCCGACAACGCCCTCGCCAAGTGGTCCACGACCTCCCTGGAGGCGGTCACCGACTATCGGCACGTGACCGTCGAGGCACCTGGCGACTGGTTCGACCGCTACGTGCCCGACCTCACTCCGAAGGGCCGGTCGATCGACCGCGCAACCCTTGTGCACAACGTCGAGGACATCCTCATGAACACCGCCATGGGGGATACGGTCTCCCTCTTCCCGCGGCACGCGACCCGCTACTTCCGGCGTCCCGGCATCGTCTACCTGCCCGTCACGGACATGGAGGCGCTGCCGTACCGGATGGTGTGGCACAGCGACGCGGAGAACGACCTCATCCGCGCCCTCGCCGGCGTGGTGCGTGACCTGGGACCGCTGCCCGGCTGAGACCGTCAACCATGAGTCAACGACCGTTGCGATAGTCGCCGTTGATCCGCAGCACCGCCCGGCGTGATGCTTGTTCCAGCCAAAAGAGCACGCCCGTCGGGAGGTGAGTGGGGATATGTCATTTTCTGGTGCTGTGAGATGAACATCGTCTCTTCGGCTGTTTCCCTGACCGTCGCCGACCCTGCCGCTTCCAGCCGGTTCTTGACCCGTCATCTCGGCTTCCGCGAAGTCCTGGCCGGCGAGGAGTTCATCGCGCTGGGCCGTGACGACGCGGCCGTCGACCTGGTCCTGATGGAGCGCGACCTCGAGCGGTGGCAACCGGGACAGGGACTGGCAGAGGTGACCGTGGTGTTCGCGGTCACCGGCCTGGCCGCCGAGTACGAGCGGCTGCGCGGTGAAGACGCCACCATCACCATCCCGCTCCGGCGGGAGCCGTGGGGTGAGCTGCTGACGCAGCTCACCGATCCCAACGGCGTGAAGATCCAGCTCACCGAGTGGATCCCGCCGAGCACGGACTGATTCACTGGTTCAAAGGAGTACGCGATCATGTCTGTCACCCTTGATGAGCAGGACAAGCTCACCCTGCGCGTCGCCGCGTGGGGCGCGGTCTCGCTGATGTCCGCCGCCGGTGCCGCCGGCTCGGCGCACAGGGTCGCCACCGAGGGCTCCATCGCCCTGACCTCGGCGACCGGCCTGGTCGGGCACGTGCTCGCCAAGGCGCCCAAGGGCGTGAAGTACGGCAAGACGGTGGCCGAGCTCGCTGACCAGGTGCTGCCGGCCCTGACGGCATCGATGAGCCTGCTCAAGCAGCAGGCTCCGGCGGAGGCCGACAACTTCCGCCGCACCGTCCTGGTCGCCGTCGAGGCAGCCGCCCGGCCCCAGAAGGACGAGGCCAGTCCCACCCTGGCCCAGATGGCCAGCAAGATCACCGCGGCCCTCGACGCCGTTTCGGCCAGGCCCGGGACGGCCATCCCGGACAGCGGTGTCGCCGTGCCGCCATCCGCTGCCGGGCAGGATCGCCCGGAGTTGCAGAAGCTCATCCAGGAGATGGTCGATTCTGGTTTCGTCGGGGTGACGCTGCGCGTGCACGATGAGCGGGGCGAGTGGGTCGGCAGCGCCGGGGTGCGCGAGCTGGGCCAGAGCGAGAAGCCGCCGGTGGACGGGCATTTCCGGATCGGCAGCAACACCAAGACCTTCACCGCCACGGTGGTGCTGCAGCTGGTGGCCGAGGGCAGGATCGGGCTGGACAAGCCGGTGGATGACTACCTGCCCGAGTTCGGGCTGGACCGGCGGATCACGGTGCGGATGCTGCTGCAGCACACCAGCGGGGTGTTCAACTTCACCGGCGACTACTACCCCGAGTACGTGCCGGGGATCGTCTATCAGGGCAAGGAGTGGGTGGAGGGCCGGTTCAAGACCTACCGGCCGCAGGAACTGGTCCGGCTGGCACTGTCCAAGCCGGCGCGGTTCGAGCCGGGGACCGACTGGAGCTACTCCAACACCAACTACGTGCTGGCCAGGCTGCTGGTCGAGAAGGTCACCGGCCGCTCGCTCGGCGAGGAGATGCAGCGGCTGGTCCTGGGGCCGCTCGGGCTGACCGGCACCGTGGTGCCCGACACCTCGACGGACGTGCCCGAGCCGCACGCCCACGCCTACTACCGGTATGAGGAGGACGGCCAGGAGAAGGTGGTCGACGTCACTCTCCAGAACCCGTCCTGGATCTCCACCGGCGGCGACATGATCTCCACCACCCAGGACCTGCACACGTTCATCTCCGCGCTGGTGGGCGGCAGGCTGCTGCCGGCCGAGCTGCTGGCCGAGATGTGCACGCCGGAGCCGAAGGCCGGCTACGGCCTGGGGGTGTTCGTGCAGGACGTGCCGGGCGGCGGCACCGTCATCACCCACAACGGCGGCATCACCGGCCACGCGGGGCTGATGTACGGCACGCCCGACGGCAGCAAGACCCTGACCGCCTCGCTGAACTACGTGGACGACGCCGCACTGTCCATGGGAGAGGCGTTCCAGAAGGCGACGCCGAGGCTCGTCGAGGAGGTGTTCGGCGGCGGGCAGGCCGGATCGGCTCTGTCTCTGTAGAGCCGACCCAGAGGACAGGGCCGGGCACCAACTCATCGACTGTCTGCACTACTTCCGCAAGCGCGCCTGGGCTTCTTGATAGGCGAGCTGATGGCACGCAGCCGCCTGCCCGCCACCCAGGCCCGATTCCTCATCGACCCGAACTGCTCGGGCGAGCAGTCGTTCGCCCGAGCGCGACACCGAAAGACAAGGAACCATGAATACCCAATCCCCACCGGCGATCACGCAGAGCAAGGTCCTGCGGCGAGTGGCGGTTACGGCGCTGGCGGCCGCGCTGCTGGCCGGGGCGGCTGTGGCCGCACCCGGGGCAGCCACCGCGGCCGGCAGCGTGACCGTGCCGAAGGCCGTGGCCGGGCAGGACCGCCCGGAGCTGCAGAAGGCCACGCAGGCGTGGATCGACGCCGGTTTCGCCGGGGTGCAGGTGCGCGTGCACGATGAGCAGGGCGAGTGGGTCGGCAGCGCCGGGGTGCGCAAGCTGGGCCAGGACGCCAAGCCGCCAACGAACGGGGCGTTCTGGGCGGGGAGCATCAGCAAGCCCTTCACCGCGACCGTGGTGCTGCAGCTGGTGGCCGAGGGCAGGATCGGGCTGGACAAGCCGGTGGATGACTACCTGCCCGAGTTCGGGCTGGACCGGCGGATCACGGTGCGGATGCTGCTGCAGCACACCAGCGGGTTGTTCAACTACACCGGTGACTTCGACCCCGACGGGACGTATGTGCCGGGGATCTCCGCGGCAGGCAAGGCGTGGCTGGACAACCGGTTCCGCAGCTACCGGCCCGAAGAGCTGGTACGGCTGGCGTTGTCCAAGCCGGCACGGTTCGCGCCGGGGACAGACCAGGTTTACACGAACACCAACTACACGCTGGCCCTGCTGCTGATCGAGAAGGTCACCGGCCGCTCGTACGCCGAGGAGATGCAGCGGCGGATCCTGCGGCCGCTCAAGTTGGGGGGCACCATGGCGGCGGGCAACCGGACGCGGCTCCCCGGTCCGCACGCCCACGGCTACTACCGCTACGAGGAGGTCGGCCAGGAGAAGGTGGTCGACATCTCGCGCGAGAACCTCTCCCTGCTGGCCGGCGCCGGCGACCTGATCTCAACCACCCAGGACCTCCACACGTTCATCTCCGCGCTGAACGGAGGCAAGCTCCTGCCGGCCAAGGTGCTGGCCGAGATGCGCAGGCCGCACCCGAAGATGGGCTACGGCCTCGGGCTCTTCGTGCAAGACCTGGGCCCGGGCTGCGGCACCGTCTTCCAGCACAACGGCAGCCCCCCGCACGGCTACGGGGCGTTCATGTACAGCTCACCTGACGGCAAGAAGACCCTGACCGCGTCGGTGACCTGGGTGGACGAGGCCACAAGGGGCCCGGCAAAGGATTACGCGAAGCTGGTGGACGGGCTTGTCCAGGAGGTGTTCTGCGGCGGGCAGACCGCGGATTGACGACGCCAAGCCGGCTCCGCCGACGGGCCGGGCACCTTGGACCCGTACGCTGCTGGCGCAGGCCACCTCTGCGATCAACTGCCTACGCCACCTCCTCCACCGAGCGCGGCGCAGGGCCTGTCAGGGCGTCAGCCCCAGCTCACGCAGGAGATTGAGACTCCGGCGATGATGGCAGCCCGCAGCGCCGATATCGGGTTCGGGCTCGGAAGGCATACGCTGGTAGGCACAGAACGTCTATGCACATCTGGCGGCCATCCGCCTACGAGTCGTCGGCGTGGGCGGCCAGGGCGTGGGCGCGGTGGCAAATTGATGGCAAACGAACAAAAGGCCATCTCCCGATTATTGGAAATGGCCTTTGAACTGCTAAAACACTGTGGGGCTACCAGGACTTGAACCTGGGACCTCTTCCTTATCAGGGAAGCGCTCTAACCGTCTGAGCTATAGCCCCGCGCACACCGAACGCTATCGCATCCCCAGATGCGACGCGAACCGGTTGTTCGGACGAGGAAAAGCTTACCGCGTCCAGTAACCTGCTCGCGCCGCCCCCGCCAGGCGGGAACGGCGCGAGCACCGGCCTTACTCGGCCTCGCTGAAGGTCACCTCAACCCCTCCGACCAGGTCGGAGGCGATGTTGTAGATGACCGCCCCCAACGTGGACAGAGCCGTGATGAGGACGACGTTCACGGCCCCGATCAGCGCCGTGTAACCCAGAATCCGCACCGGCTCGAACCACGAGGCGATGTCGATGGGAATGGAGTTCTGGCCCTGCTCACCCTGGCCAAGCTGGTTGACCAGGTCCACCAGCGAATCGAACACCCCCAGGGCGGAAAGCACCCCGTACAGGACGGCCACCGCCACGAACAGCACCACGAAACAGACCAGGGACACCACGAAGCTGAACTTCATGGCCGACCACGGCTCAACGCGGCGCAGGACAAGATGGGCCTTGCGGGGGAGCCGGCCCCCTGAGGCGTTGGACGACTTCTTCTTGGGCAACTCGACGACGGGCGGAGCCTCCGTGGCCAGCGGCGACGACGGGCGGATGCGAACCGTGTCGTTGCCTTCCGGCTGCTGCGCGGGCGGCGCCTGCTGCGCTCCCTGCGGCGGAGCCGGCGAAGAGCGCTCCTGAGGCGGGCCAGGCTTGCCCTGTGCGGGCGTGGTGTCCTGGCCCTCGTCGACCCCGTCGAAGATCTCGGTTGCTGCGGGCTTCTGCGGTTGTTGTCCGTTACCCGATGCCGCCTTTGTTCTGGCGGAGCCACCTTGGGCGCTCATGAGCTACTCTCCTCCCCCGTCTTCCTCAGTCTCCACCGAAGTCTCCACCGAGTTCTCCACTGAAGTCTCTACCGAACTGTCCACCGAAGCTTCAATCGAAGCTTCCATCGACTCCGCGTTCCGGGCGAGGGCCACAACGCTGTCGCCTTCAGCGAGATTCATCAATCGGACTCCCATGGTCTGGCGGCCGGACTGCTTGATCTCGCCGGCACTCGTCCGGATCACCCCGCCTGCGGACGTGATCGCGAAGACCTCATCCTCCGGGTTGACCATGACGGCTCCGACCAGCTTGCCACGGGAAGATACGATTTTCGCAGTCAGCACGCCTCTACCGCCACGTCCTTGAACTGGATACTGCTCGACTGGCGTCCGTTTTGCGTACCCAGCCTTAGTCGCGATAAGCACGTCTTGACCGTCGGCGATCCGATTCATGGCGAGAAGTTCGTCACCCTCCAGGAACCTCATGCCGATGACACCGCTCGTCGCCCGCCCCATGGGACGCAGCGCCTCGTCGGACGCGGTGAACCTGATCGACTGCGCGCCCTTGGAGACGAGCAGCAGATCGTCCTCCTCGGAGACCAGCCGGGCGCCGATGACCTCATCGTCATCCCGGAGGTTGATCGCGATCAGACCGCCTGACCTGGGGGAGTCGTACTCGGACAGACGTGTCTTCTTGACCAGCCCGCTACGGGTGGCCAGGACCAGATAGGGCGCGACGTTGTAGTCGCGCAGATCGAGAACTTCCATGACTGTTTCGTCGGGCTGCATGGCCAAAAGGTTCGCCAGATGCATGCCCCGGGCGTCGCGCCCGGCGTCCGGCAACTCGTAGGCCTTGACCCGGTAGACGCGGCCCTTGTTCGTGAAGAACAGCAGCCAATGATGCGTCGAGGTGACGAAGAAGTGGTCGACGATGTCGTCCTGGCGCAGTTGCGCCCCGCGCACGCCCTTGCCACCGCGCTTCTGGGCCCGGTAGAGGTCGGTCCTGGTGCGCTTGGCGTAGCCGCCGCGGGTGATCGTGACGACGATCTCCTCTTCGGCGATGAGGTCCTCGATCGACATGTCGCCGTCGTAGGCGATGATCTCGGTCTTGCGCTCGTCGCCGTAGCGGCCGACGACCTCGGCCAGCTCGTCGTTGATGATCTCCCGCTGGCGGCTCTCGCTGGCCAGGATCGAGTTGTACTCGGCGATCTGGGTCATCAGCGACGCGAACTCGTCCTGGATCGACTGCCGCTCCAGGGCGGCCAGCTTGCGGAGCTGCATGTCGAGGATGGCCTGCGCCTGCACCTCGTCGATCTCCAGCAGCGCCATAAGGCCCTGCTGGGCGTGCGAGGCGCTCTCCGAGGCCCGGATCAAGGCGATGACCTCGTCGAGCCGCTCAAGGGCCTTCAGCAGCCCGCTCAGGATGTGGGCCCGCTCCTGGGCCTTGCGCAGCAGGTAGCGCGTCCTGCGGACGACGACCTCGACCTGGTGGGCCACGTAGTGCCGGACGAACTGGTCGAGCCGCAGCGTCCTCGGCACCCCGTCGACCAGCGCCAGCATGTTGGCGCCGAAGGTGTCCTGGAGCTGGGTGTGCTTGTACAGGTTGTTGAGCACGACCTTGGCGACCGCGTCGCGCTTGAGCACGATCACCAGGCGCTGCCCGACCCGCGAGGAGCTCTCGTCGCGTACGTCCGCGATGCCCGTCAGCTTGCCCTCGCGCACCAGCTCCGCGATCTTGAGGGCGAGGTTGTCAGGATTGACCTGGTACGGCAGCTCGGTGACGACCAGCGCCTGCCGCCCCTTCTCCTCCTCGACCTCGACCACGGCCCGCATCGTGATCGAGCCGCGCCCGGTCCGATAGGCGTCCTCGATCCCACGCCGGCCCACGATCAGCGCCTTGGTGGGGAAGTCGGGGCCCTTGACCAGCCTCATCGAGGCTTCGAGCAGATCCTCGTCACTGGCCTCGGGGTTCTCGAGGTACCACTTGACCGCCGCGGCCACCTCGCGCAGGTTGTGCGGCGGGATGTTGGTGGCCATGCCGACCGCGATGCCGCCGGAGCCGTTGACCAGCAACTGCGGGAAGCGCGCGGGCAGGACGTCGGGCTCGTTGGACTTGCCGTCGTAGTTGGGGCGGAAGTCGACGGTGTCCTTGTCGATGTCCCGCAACATCTCCATGGCGATGGGCGCGAGCTTGCACTCGGTGTAACGCATCGCCGCCGCCGGGTCGTTGCCGGGCGAGCCGAAGTTGCCCTGCCCGTCGACCAGCGGATAGCGCAGCGACCACGGCTGCGCCAGGCGCACCAGCGCGTCGTAGATCGAGGTGTCGCCGTGGGGGTGGTAGGTGCCCATCACGTCACCGACGACGCGGGCGCACTTGAAGTAGCCGCGGTCGGGACGGTAGCCACCGTCGTACATCGCGTAGAGCACCCGCCGGTGCACCGGCTTGAGGCCGTCCCGCACGTCCGGCAGCGCCCTGGACACGATGACGGACATCGCGTAGTCCATGTAACTGCGCTGCATCTCGGACTGGATGTCCACAGGCTCGATGCGTTCAGCCGGGGGAGTGGTGTTCACGTCCGTCACAGGTTGAGGTCCTTCTTCGTGTTGCGGTGAGCCACGCCCGGCGGCTCACCGCAGGTGTCTGCACCTACGGCTGACCGCTCAGACGTCGAGGAAACGTACGTCTCGCGCGTTGCGGATGATGAAGTCGCGCCGTGCCTCGACGTCTTCGCCCATGAGCACGCTGAACAGGTCGTCGGCCTGCGCCGCGTCGTCGAGCGTGACCTGGCGCAGCAGCCGGGTCTCCGGGTTCATGGTGGTCTCCCAGAGCTGGCCGGCGTTCATCTCGCCCAGACCCTTGAAGCGCTGCACGTTGTCGCGCGGCCGGGGGTCGGGCTTACCGTTGGCCATGCCGTCGGCGATGACCGCGTCGCGCTCCGGGTCGGAGTAGGCGTAGGAGGCGTCCTCGCCCTTGCGGTCCCACTTGATCTTGTAGAGCGGCGGGCACGACAGGTAGACGTGACCGGCCTCGATCAGCGGGCGCATGAACCTGAACAACAACGTCAGCAGCAGCGTGTTGATGTGCTGGCCGTCGACGTCGGCGTCGGCCATCAGGATCACCTTGTGGTAGCGCAGCTTGCCGATGTCGAACTCATCGTGCACGCCGGTGCCCAGCGCGGTGATCAGCGCCTGGACCTCGTTGTTCTTCAGGACCTTGTCGATCCGCGCCTTCTCGACGTTGAGGATCTTGCCGCGGATGGGCAGGATCGCCTGGAAGCGCGAGTCGCGGCCGCCCTTGGCGGAGCCGCCGGCCGAGTCGCCCTCGACGATGAACAGCTCGCACTTCTCCGGGTCGTTCCACTGGCAGTCGGCCAGCTTGCCCGGCAGTCCGCTGCCCGACTCCAGCAGCGACTTGCGCCTGGTCAGATCGCGCGCCTGGCGGGCGGCGAGGCGGGCGCGGGAGGCCTGCAAGGACTTGTAGATGATGTCCTTGGCCTCGCCGGGGTTGCGCTCGAACCAGTCACGCAGGTGGTCGTTGCAGGCCTTCTGCACGAACGACTTGGCCTCGGTGTTGCCGAGCTTGGTCTTGGTCTGGCCCTCGAACTGCGGGTCGGTCAGCTTGACCGAGATGATCGCGGTCAGCCCCTCGCGGACGTCCTCGCCGGAGAGGTTGTCGTCCTTGCCCTCCTTGAGGAACTTCTGCTCGCGCGCGTAGCGGTTGACGATCGTCGTCAGCGCCGCGCGGAAGCCCTCCTCGTGGGTGCCGCCCTCGGCCGTGTTGATCGTGTTGGCGAAGGTGTAGACCGACTCCGAGTAGGAGTTGTTCCACTGCATGGCGATCTCGACGGCGATGCCGTCGCCCTCTTCCTCGAAGGCGATGATCGACGCGTGCGCCGGCTCCTTCTTGGCGTTGAGGTGCTGCACGAAGTCGGCCAGGCCGCCCTCGTAGATGTAGGAGACCGTGCGACTGTCGCCGTCGACGTGGTCGGGGCGCTCGTCCGTCAGCGTGATCGTCAGGCCCTTGTTGAGGAAGGCCATCTCCTGGAAGCGGCGCGAGAGGGTCTCGTAGTTCCACATCGTGGTCTCGAAGACCTCGGGGTCGGGCCAGAACGTGATCGTCGTTCCGGTCTCGTCGGTCTCCTCGCTCTTGGCCAGCGGCGCGACCGGCTTGGAGTGCTCGTAGCGCTGCCGCCAGTAGTGGCCCTCCTGCTTGACCTCGACGTCCATGGCGATGGACAGCGCGTTGACCACCGCGGAGCCGACGCCGTGCAGGCCACCGGAGACCGCGTAGGACTGGCTGTCGAACTTGCCGCCGGCGTGCAGCGTGGTCAGCACGACCTCGACGGCCGAGCGCTTCTCGACGGGGTGGATGCCCGTGGGGATGCCACGGCCATTGTCGATCACGCGCACGCCGTTGTCGGCCAGGAGCGTGATGTCGATCATGTCGGCATGACCGGCCAGCGCCTCGTCCACCGCGTTGTCCACGATCTCGTAGACGAGGTGGTGCAGGCCGCGCTCACCGGTCGAGCCGATATACATACCCGGGCGCTTGCGAACCGCCTCAAGCCCTTCGAGTACGGTGATTGAGCTAGCGTCGTAGGACAACTGCGAAATCCTCCTGCCGCGGACACGCGGCTGGGGAGGCGATCAACTGCAAAGCTGCCCCTGCCGTGCCCGTCACCGTCGTGAGTGCCCCGATGCGCGGTCACCCGGGGGACGGCTTGCTGCCGGGGTGACACGCAAGCGGACGTGTCCGGAATCCTTTTTCATTCTACCGGGTCCGGAGCCCGAAGGTGGCAATGAACGCGCCTGTGATGCTCTCTAGCTCGTTTTGCCCCCAGTCAAGCATCCCCCCTCCGGAAAGGGGGCTTATCGCGTCTGCGGCTGTCTGATCGCCCTCGACGCCCAACCGCGGCGGCGCGAGCACCTGCTTGCAGATAGCCGCTGCACGGCTGTCCTCAGCGGCACGGAACGCCTGCTACGGACAGCCTGAACGGCCATCCGCAGCGGCACGAAGCTCCTGCTGCGGACAGCCGTGGAAGGGTCATCCGTAGGTGTCGCCGGGGCCGCGGCTTCCGGTCACCCGCAAGCCACCCGTGGGTCGCGGGGCGTTCTGCGGGCCTCTGACCTTGACCTTCGTCACCGTGCCGTCACCGAGCTCCTCGTTGAGCCTGCGTACGAGGGTGCGCGCGAGCAGCCTGACCTGCGTCGCCCAGGCCGTCGAGTCGGCCGCGATGAGCACCTCGCCGTCCTCGAAGGTCTCGGGCTTGGTGTGGGCGGCCAGGTCGGGCCCCACGATGTCGGCCCAGCGCCCGAAGACCCCGCCGACGGCCGCCGAGCGCTCCCAGCCGCGGTCGGCCAGCAGATCCGAGATCGCGCGTCCGAAAAGTTGTGGATCGCCGGCCTCCCGGCGCGGGCCCGCGGCCTTGCGCCGGGGCTCGCGCCGGGGGAGCTGCCCGCGTTTGGCCGCGTCGGCCTTGGCCTGGGCGAGCTTCTCCCTGGCCATGGCGGCGCCCCTGGCCGTCGGGTTCTCCTCAGCGGACACGGGCCACGCTCCCCTCTGCGACGTCGAACCTGGCGCCCGCCAGCTCCGACGGCACGTCGTCGGGCACGGCCGCGGTGATGAGCACCTGCTCCGCCGGGGCGACGATCTCGGCGAGGCGGCGCCTGCGATGGCTGTCGAGCTCGGCGAACACGTCGTCGAGGATCAGCACGGGATCACCGCCGTCGGCCCGCAGCAGGTCGTAGGCGGCCAGCCGCAGCGCCAGCGCGAACGACCAGGACTCGCCATGGCTGGCATAGCCCCGGGCCGGCAGGTCGCCGAGGCCGAGAATCAGGTCGTCGCGGTGCGGGCCGACGAGGGTGACGCCCCGCTCCAGCTCCGCCGAGCGGACCTCCAATAGCCGCTCCCGCAGACGTTCTTCAAGGGTTTTCCCCAAGTCTGTGGATAACGTCTGTGCATCGAAAGATCCCCGCTCACCGGGGACTTCGTCCTCCACAGCCCCCTCACCTGTGACCTCGCCTGTGGACAACGTGCTGCGGTAGGCCAGCGTCGCGGGGGCGCTCGACGGGGCGAGCCCGGCGTACGCTCCGGCCACCAGCGGGCGCAGCGCCTCGATGAGCTCCAGCCGTGCTTTGAGCAACTCCGCGCCGTGCTTGGCGAGGTGGGCGTCCCACACCTCCAGGGTGCTCAGCACGTCGCCGGCGCCCGCCGAGGCGAAGGCGCTGTCGGCATCCGCCCGCCGGGCGCTCCTGCTGCCTCTGCGGGCCTGCGCGGCCGTACGCAGCAGGGCTCCGCGCTGCTTCAGCACCCGGTCGTAGTCGGCCCGGACGCCGGCGAACCTGGGCGCCCTGGCCACCAGCAGGTCGTCGAGGAACCGGCGGCGCTCGGACGGGTCGCCTTTGGACAGCGACAGGTCCTCAGGGGCGAACAGGACCGTGCGCAGCAGGCCGACGACGTCGCGCGGCTTGGGGACGGGGGAGCGGTTGAGCCTGGCGCGGTTGGCGCGGCCCGGGTTGATCTCCAGCTCGACCAGCGCCCGCCGGTCGTCCCTGTGGACGGCGCAGCGCACGATCGCCCGCGCGGCGCCCTGGCGCACCAGCGGCGCGTCGTTCGCCACGCGGTGGCTCGCATGCGTCGCGACGTAGCCGAGGGCCTCGACCAGGTTGGTCTTGCCCTGGCCGTTGGGCCCCACGAACGCCGTGACGCCCGGCTCCAGGCCGAGCTCCACGGAGGCGTAGGACCGGAAGTCGGTCAGCGAGAGGTGGGCGACGTGCACCTCAAAAGATTAGTGGGCCACGCCCGCCCCTGGGGTCATCGGCATGCGTCCTGTGGAAAAACCCGCTATCGATCGCTCTCACGCGGGGGCGTCACGTCCGCGCCGGGCGAGTCGGCGCCCTTGGCGGTGCTGCCCTCGGTCGCGGTGATCGCGTGGCCGCCGAACTGGTTGCGCAGCGCCGCGATGACCTTCATCGACGGGGAGTCGTCCTGGCGCGAGGCGAACCTGGCGTAGAGGGCCGCGGTGATGACCGGCAGCGGCACAGCGTGGTCCACGGCGGCCTGGACGGTCCACCGGCCCTCGCCGGAGTCCTGTGCGTAACCACGGAGCTGATCGAGGTGCTCGTCGTCGTCCAGCGCCCGCACCAGGAGGTCGAGCAGCCAGGAGCGGATCACGGTGCCGGTGCGCCAGCTGCTGAAGCTGCCCTTGACGTCCTTGACGACGTCGGAGGCCTCCAGCAGCTCCCAGCCCTCCGCGAAGGCCTGCATCATGCCGTACTCGATGCCGTTGTGGACCATCTTCGCGAAGTGCCCGGCGCCGACGTCGCCGGCGTGCACGAAGCCGTCCTCGCCCTCGGGCTTGAGCGTCTCGAAGATCGGCATCAGGCGGTCGACGTCGGGCTTGTCGCCGCCGCACATGAGCGCGTAGCCGTTCTCGAGCCCCCAGACACCGCCGCTCACGCCGCAGTCGACGAAGCCGATGCCCTTCTCGCTCAGCTCCGCGGCGTGCTTCTGGTCGTCCACATAGTGTGAATTACCGCCGTCGATGACGATGTCGCCCTCGGAGAGCAGCTCACCGAGATCGTCCACCGTCGACTGCGTGGGCTTGCCCGCGGGAACCATGACCCAGATCGCCCGGGGCGCCTGCAGGCGCCCGATCAGGTCCTTCAGGCTGGCCGCGTCACTGATCGCCGGGTCGCGGTCGTAGCCGACGACCTCGTGACCGCCGCGGCGCAGCCTTTCGGCCATGTTGCCGCCCATTTTGCCCAGTCCGACCATGCCGATCTGCATGTGTCCTACCCCCTTGTCAGACTTCCATCATCCCCGATGACAGGTTCAGCCTGACAGGCGGATGGGCATGATCAGATAACGGTAGTCCGTGGTGGCTCCGTCCTCCACAGGCTTGCCACCGGTGAGGATAGCGGGCTTCGTCGATGTGGTCATCTGAAGCCGCGCCACGTCGGAGTCGATGGCCCCCAGACCTTCGAGCAGAAACTGGTGGTTGAAGGCGATGTTCATCTCGTCGCCGTCGTAATCCACCGGCAGCGCCTCGACGGCCTGCGCCTCGTCGCCGCTGCCCGCCTCCAGCACGACCTCGCCGCTCCTGAACGCCAGCCGTACGGGCGTGTTGCGCTCGGCGACCAGCGCCACGCGCTTGACCGCCTCGACGAACGGGCCGGTGGCCATGTCGGCGCGCGCGGAGAACTCCGTCGGCAGCAGCGAGCGGTACTTGGGGAACTCGGGGTCGAGCAGCCGCGTCGTGGTCCGCCGGCCGGCGCTGGAGAAGCCGATCATGCCCTCTCCGGTGCCGCCCGCGGAGCTGAGCGCGACCTCCACCTCGGCGCCGGTCGTGCCGAGCGCCTTGGCCGTGTCGGCGAGGGTCTTGCCGGGGATCATCGCGATCGCCGAGAAGTCGGGCTGGCCCGGCTGCCACTTCAGCTCGCGTACGGCCAGGCGGTAGCGGTCGGTCGCGGCGAGGGTCACCGTGTCGCCCTCGATCTCCATCCGCACGCCGGTGAGCATCGGCAGCGTGTCGTCCCGGCCCGCGGCGACGGCGACCTGCCCGACCGCGGAGGCGAACACGTCGCTGCCCACCCGGCCCGCTGCCGGCGGCATCGCCGGCAGCGACGGGTAGTCCTCCACAGGCATGGTCAGCAGGGTGAACCGCGCGCTGCCACAGGTGACGACCGCCTTGGCGCCTTCCACCACGAAATCCACAGGGTGTGCGGGAAGGGCGCGGGTGATCTCGGCGAGCAGCTTGCCCGAGACCAGGACGACCCCCGGCTCGCCGGTGTGGAGTTCGAGCGTCACCTCGGCGGAGACCTCGTAGTCGAACCCGGAGAGCTTGAGCCGCTGCTCTTCCGTGACCTCCATGCGCATCCCCGCGAGAACGGGCACCGACGGGCGCGCCGGGAGGCTGCGTGCCGTCCATGCCACCGCCTCAGCGAGGACGTCTCGCTCGATTCGGAACATCACGGTGATCAGCCTCCAGGGTTCGTCGTTGATTCAAGGATCCACTCTCCCGCACCTGAGCTCCGGGAGAACCCCTCTTATGAGTCTTTGAGTTTCTTAGTAAGAGAGATAAGAGGTCATCACACTAGGGGCTGTGGGAACTGTGGACAACTGGCGTTGCCGCTGGTCAGCACCCCTGTTTTCATCCACTGCGGCTGTGGGTGGCGCCTGGGGAGAACTCGCCCGCCTGGGGATGACGGTTCGTTGCCCACAGCTCGTCCCCAGATCAAGGGGTCTTCGTCCACCGGTTATCCACGAGGTTTCCACCGGTTATCCACGGGGTAACGGGGGCAAGTCTGGAGCCCCCGATCGACTGTGCACAGGCTGCCCACAGGTTGTCCACGAGTAGTCCCCAGGTTCTCCCCAGCATGTCCCCAGCTTTATCCCCAGGCGCTCTGCGGGATTTTTCCGGGCAATGTGGAGCGAACGGCCGCCGGCTTTCGGTGTTTTCGCAGATCCACAGTGTTATCCACAGGCTGTGCATAAAGTTCAGGCTCCGCGCGACGTCTGCTTGATCCGCATTGTTAGTTCGTTGACCTGGTTGTACATCGACCTGCGCTCGGCGATGAGCGACCGTATTTTCCGTTCCGCGTGCATCACGGTGGTGTGGTCGCGCCCGCCGAACTGCTGGCCGATCTTCGGCAGCGACAGCTCGGTCAGCTCGCGCACCAGATACATGGCGATCTGCCGGGCGTTCACCAGAGCCCTGCTGCGCGAGGTGCCGCAGAGGTCCTCGATGCTGATCCCGAAGTACTCGGCGGTCTGGGCCATGATCGTGGCGATCGTGATCTCCTGGCCGGAGTCGGCGGTGATCAGATCCTTCAGCACCACCTCGGCGAGCTGCAGGTCGACGCCCTGCCTGTTGAGGCTGGCGAACGCGGTGACCCTGATCAGGGCGCCCTCGAGCTCGCGGATGTTGGTGGAGATGCGGCTGGCGATGTACTCGAGCACCTCGGGCGGCGCGGCCAGGCCCTCCTGGATGGCCTTCTTCCGCAGGATGGCGATCCGGGTCTCCAGCTCGGGCGGCTGCACGTCGGTGATCAGACCCCACTCGAACCGGTTGCGCAGCCGGTCCTCCAGCGTGATCAGTTGCTTGGGCGCCCGGTCGCTGGAGATCACGATCTGCTTGTTCGCGTTGTGGAGAGTGTTGAAGGTGTGGAAGAACTCCTCCTGCGTCTGCTCCTTGCCCTCCAGGAACTGGATGTCGTCGACCAGCAGGATGTCGATCGCCCGGTAGCGGCCGCGGAAGCCGTCGGCCTTGTGGTCGCGGATGCTGTTGATGAAGTCGTTGGTGAACTCCTCGGAGCTCACGTACCTGACCCGCGCCCCGTCGTACAGGCTCTGGGCGTAATGCCCGATGGCGTGCAGCAGGTGTGTCTTCCCCAGCCCCGAGTCGCCGTAAATGAAGAGCGGGTTGTACGCCTTCGCGGGGGATTCGGCCACCGCCACGGCCGCGGCGTGCGCGAACCGGTTGCTGGCGCCGATGACGAATGTCTCAAATGTGTACTTTTGATTGAGTCTGGCCGGTTCGCTCGGCTTGTTGCTCTTCGCTTCCCACCGGTTCGGAGCCGGCTCCGGCGCTTTTTCCACAGGCGGTGTGTACGGCTGGGCCTGTTCAAAAGTGAAGCTCTGCTGTGGATATTCGGTGGATATCTGGGGCGGCTCAGGCTGTGGAGAATAGAACTGAGGCGGCTCGGAAGCCGGGTTGTGCTGCGGTTGAGCGGGCTGTGTATAACGGAGCTGACTCTCCACACCCTGGGGATAACTTTGAGTCACAGGCTGTTGATGAGGGTCGGGCATCTGCATCTGCATCGGCTGCTCGGGCGCCGTCGTGTCGATCATCACGGCCAGCCGCATCGTCCGGCCGAGCTCCTGCGACAGCGCGTGGGCCACCAGCGGGCGCAGTTTGCCCTCGATGAGGTCCTTGAGGAAGTCGTTGGGGACGCCGAGCACTATCGTGTCGTTGGCCAGGGCGATCGGGCGCACCATGGCCAGCCACGTGCGCTGCTGGATGGGCACGTTCTCGTTGAGGAAGTTACCCAGGGCCCTCGCCCATACCGTGCCGAGGTCGACACTGTTCATAGCGCGGCTCCCCCTCCTCCCTCTCGCGGCCCCCCGCGATCGTTTATCCACATGGCTCGGCCGCTCACGATGATCAGCGACCCTTCGTCCACAGCGCTGTGGCAGGGCTTCGTACCCAGGGCCTCCACAGGAGATCCACAGGTTGTGCACAGCCTCTGGGCTCGCCTGAAAGGGCCGACAGTATCTATGTGCACAGGCTGTGTTCAAGACGTTGTCCACAGCCTAGTGGCACCTGAGTGCACATACTGTGGACGCCGCCCGGGCGGTGGAAAAGTCGCCTGTGGAAAGGTGGATAACCCGTCTGGTTTGACCTGGGGCAGGTATGGCCCGTAACGTACGACGGTCGGCTTGTCACGTGACGGCTATTTCGCGTGCCCTCGCATCTCTGGCAGGCCAGCCCTGTGTGTTAAGCGCCTGCAAGGCGCACCCTCAAGCCTGGAGCCAACCCGTGAGCAAGCGTACTTTCCAGCCGAACAACCGTCGCCGCGCGAAGACCCACGGCTTCCGGCTGCGCATGCGCACCCGGGCCGGTCGCGCCATCCTCGCCGCTCGCCGCCGCAAGGGCCGCGAGAAGCTGTCGGCCTGACCGTCCTGCGCCACTCAGTCGGCCCGCCGGTGGATCCCTCCGGCGGGCGTTAGGCGTATACGGTGCTATCTCGTGATTCCCGCATGCGGCGCGGGGAGGATTTCGATTCGGCGGTTAGGCGCGGCCAACGCGCGGGCCGTCCGACTCTCGTGGTGCATTTCACCGTTTCTGGGGAAGAGTCACCTCTGGTCGGTTTCGTGGTGAGTAAGGCTGTCGGTGGTGCCGTGACCCGAAACAAGGTCAAACGACGGCTCCGACACCTGATGCGAGACCGTCTACACCGGCTGCCGCGAGGTAGCCTGCTTGTGGTACGCGCCAACCCACCGGCCGCGTCCGCGCGCTTCGAGCACCTGGCCGCCGAGCTCGATTCCGCGCTGGATCGTTTGCTCAGGCGGCGCGAGTCCTCGACGGGTGGACATAGATGACGGAGCAGCCGCAAGGGGTGGTCCCGAGCTTCGCCGCTCGGGCCCTGATCATCCCGATCCGGTTCTACCGGGCCTTCATCAGCCCGGTGCTCGGTCCGCGCTGCCGCTTCTACCCGTCATGCAGTGCGTACGGGCTCGAGGCGATCGCCGTCCACGGTGCATTGCGCGGCATATGGCTGACTGTCCGGCGCATCGGGCGTTGCCACCCATTCCATCCCGGAGGTATAGACCCGGTGCCCCCACGCCCGGTCCGGTCCCACGAAACGCAAGGGAGATAGCTCGGTGGAGCTGTCCTGGCTCAACTGGCTGTACACAGCCGTCGCCCAAGTCATCACCTGGATCCACCAGGCATACAGCACGGTCCTTGACCCGAACAGCGGCTTGACGTGGGCGCTCACCATCATCACGCTGACCGTCATCATGAGGATCTTGATCTTCCCTCTGTTCCTCAAGCAGATGCGTTCGTCGCGAAAGATGCAGGAGCTGGCGCCGAAGGTCCAGGAACTCCGCAAGCGTTACAAGAACGACAAGCAGCGTATGAACCAGGAGGTCATGGCGCTCTATCAGGGAGCCGGCGCCAACCCCCTCGGTGGCTGCCTGCCTGTCGTCGCGCAGTTCCCGATCTTCATCTCGATGTTCACCGTGCTTCGGGCCATCGCGGCGGACGAGGCGAAGTTCGGCATGTCGCAGGAGCTCGTCGACAGCGCCAAGCACGCCCTCATCCTGGGCGCCCCGCTGCCCGCCACCTTCTTCGAAGCGCCCAGCGTGAGCGAGAAGATCGTGATCGGCTGCTTCGTCGCGGTCAGCTCGCTGACGACCTTCCTCACCGTCCGGCAGAGCGTCACCCGCTCCATGGCTCAGATGCCGGACAACCCCATGGCACAGCAGCAGAAGATCCTCATGTACATCTCTCCGCTGTTCGCCTTCTTCAGCCTGAACTTCCCGCTCGGTCTGATCATGTACTGGGTCACCACCAACGTGTGGACGCTCGGCCAGCAGCACTGGTTCTACAGCCGCAACCCCATGCCGGAATACGACGCCAAGGGCAACCCGGTCCCCGTACAGTCCAAGCCCGGCCTGATCGCCAAGCTTCGCAAGACAACGCCGGAAGTACAGGCGCCCCCGCCGGCCCCGCCGGAGCCTAAGATCGTCAGGCAGCAGCCAAGCCGCCAGTCCCGCAGCAAGCGCACCGGCAGCAAGAAGTCTTGAACACGAAGGAGAGGCCGGCCATGACCGAGGCCGAGCAGGAGAAGGCTCCTGATCTCAGCGCGCTCGAGCAGGAGGGCGAGATCGCTGCCGACTACGTCGAGGGCCTTCTCGACATCGCCGACATCGACGGTGACATCGACATGGACGTCGAGGGCGACCGCGCCATGGTCTCCGTCGTGGGGCTCAAGGGCAATGAGCTGGTGGGGCCCGCAGGGGAGGTCCTGGAGGCACTGCAGGAGCTGACCCGCCTGGCCGTGCACCGGCAGACGGGGGAGCGCTCCAGGCTGATGCTGGACGTCGCCGGTTACCGCGAGCGTCGGCGGGCGGAGCTGACCAAGCTCGGCACCGAGATCGCCAACGAGGTCCGGGAGCGGGGCGATTCCAAGGCGCTGCAGCCGATGACACCGTTCGAGCGCAAGATCGTGCACGACGCGGTGGCGGCCGCCGGGCTCCGGAGCGAGTCCGAGGGCGAGGAGCCTCAGCGTTACGTGGTGGTTCTTCCCGCCTGAGGGCGCTTTGCCATCTCAATCGGCCGTCTGCCCGCTTGATGCGCGGGACAGGCGGCCGTTTCCGCTTTTATGCCTGTACGTACTGCTTAATGCCGAAAAAGGTTGCCGAGCCGCCGTATCCTCTTCGCTGGCGCTTGCGCGACGGTGATCAAGGCACCTATGACAGGGCACAACGATGGCGGCGTGCTCAAAGGTCACTTTCAGGCCAGCCCGCTAGTCTTCCACTGTGATCTCACCTTTAGCCTTGGGTAGAGATCGTTCTTGGACCTGTCACTCTGGGCTCGTCCTCGCCGATCAACGGGCTCTGCTCGCTGATCGGCGGGCGCCGCCCACGGACCACCGGGCTCCGGCCCGTCTAGTAACGGGCTCCGGCCCGCCTAGTAGCGGGCTCGGGCCCACCGAACAATGGGCTCCGGCCCGCTGAGCGAACGGGCTTCAGCCCGCTGAACGAACGGGCTTCGGCCCGCCGGACAGACCGGGCTTCTCGCCCGCCGACCAAAGGGCGACCAGCCCCAGAAAGGGCCACCGACCAGTGAGCGATGAGCTTCCGGCGCCGCCGGACATAGCGCGGGACGTCTTCACCGGGGAGGCCTGGGATCGCGCCAAAGCCTTCGCCGAGTTGCTGGCGGGTCCCGGCGTCGTCCGGGGGTTGCTGGGCCCGCGCGAGGTGCCGCGGATCTGGGATCGCCACCTGCTCAACTGCGCGGTGGTCGAGGAGGTCGTGCCTCTCGACGTCCGGCTGGTGGACATCGGCTCCGGCGCCGGGCTGCCTGGTCTCGTCCTGGCGATCGTCCGGCCGGACATCACGGTCACGCTGCTGGAGCCGTTGCTTCGCCGTACCGTCTTCCTGGAGGAGTGCGTCGAGACGCTCAAGCTCGATAACGTCGAGGTGCTGCGCGGCCGGGCGGAGGAGCTGGCGGGAAAGCGCGAGTTCGATGTCGCCAGCGCCCGTGCGGTGGCTCCGCTCGATCGTCTCCTTCAATGGGCCATGCCGCTGCTGCGTGAGGGCGGCGAGCTGATAGCTATGAAGGGTGAGCGCGCCGCCGGCGAACTCGCCGAGGCGGAGCCCCAATTGCGAGCCAGCGGAGCCCGAACGGCTGAGCTTGTGACCGTCGGGCGCGGTAAGGTCGAGCCGGCTGCAACATTGGTTCGGGTGGTAGCGGGTCGTGCGCCGGAGCAAGCAAGGCGGCGACGAAGGAGGTGACGGTTGTGCCAGTCGCGTCATGCGGTCTTGGTTGGCCGGACAACCGTCGGTCCGAGGGCCCAACCGGGGTTGGCTGGCCCGAAATGGGCGTGTCGCGACAGCAAATTCCCGGCACCGGCACACCACTGGTTGAAAGGATGGCCATTGTGACTCAGACCCCCCTGAACCCAGGTGAATCGCCATTGGTACGAGAGGCGCTCAGCTCAGTGGTTTCACGTGAAACACCTGCAACTCAGCCGGCGGCTGCCCAGTCGGGCGAGGCTCCGAGTGACGGGAACGGCGACTGGCCGCATCCCGTCAAGTGCAGAGTTATCGCGGTGGCCAACCAGAAGGGCGGCGTCGGCAAGACCACCACCTCGGTCAACATCGCAGCCGCGCTTTCCATGCACGGCCAGCGTGTCCTCGTGGTGGACCTCGACCCCCAGGGCAACGCCTCCACTGCGCTGGCCACTGAGCATCGCGGCGATGTGCCGGATGTCTACCAGGTTCTGGTCGACGACCTTCCCTTGACGGACATCATCAAGCAGGTCCCCGACATGCCGAACCTCTACTGCGCCCCGGCGACCATCGACTTGGCCGGCGCGGAGATCGAGCTGGTCTCGCTGGTAGCCCGGGAGGCCCGCCTCCGACGCGCGCTGGCGGCCTATGACTCGATCGCGTTCGACTACATCGTGATCGACTGCCCGCCGTCCCTGGGCCTTCTGACGGTGAACGCTCTGGTGGCCGCAGAAGAGGTCATGATTCCCATCCAGTGCGAGTACTACGCCTTGGAGGGTCTCGGTCAGCTCCTGCGGAACGTGGACCTGATCCGGGCCCACCTGAACCCGACGCTGCAGCTCTCGACCATCGTGCTGACGATGTACGACGGGCGTACGCGGCTGGCGTCACAGGTGGCGGACGAGGTGCGGGCGCACTTCGGGGACACGGTGCTCAACGCGGTCATCCCGCGCAGCGTCCGGCTGTCGGAGGCGCCCAGCTATGGGCAGTCCGTCATGACGTACGATCCGGGATCCAGTGGCGCCATGGCCTACATGGACGCCGCCCGCGAAATAGCCCACCGCGCCACCGTGGCCTGACCGCGTCACCCACTCCGCAGCCTCTTTCTCATCCGTGCCGCGATACCCGCCCATGCCGCGCAGAGAGCGGTGTGTGAGCAGGGCGTGGCATGCGAGTAGTGAGTCCTGAGCGCCCACAGGTGGGGGAGAAGCGCAGTCCACCTCCCGCCCCCACCACCCGGCCGGTCCCGACGCACCCTTATCCGGTCACGCCTCCATGTGGCCACGCCTGGACACCCATCACCCTTGCGTGCGACCACGCCAGACAGCACGCTTACGCGGGGCCACGCTGCCCGCATGAGATGCGCACTCCGTGCGAGACGCGCTGTCCCCGTGCGAGACGCGCTGTCCCCGTGCGAGGCGCGCTCTCCCGGTGCGAGGCGCCACTGCCGTACGAGACGCGCGCTTTCGTGAAACCCGTCTCTTAGGTCGTGCGGGTACTTGCACTCGCGGTCCCCACTCTCGACGCCGTCGATGCTTGGACGGGACCTGGCGTAGTAGGAGGAGGGGCCGCATCCGGGCTACAACTTCGGCTCAGTCAGGAGTTGGGCAGATTTGTGACCGTGTCGGTGTAAATCCAACGGGACGGTGTGTGGCGAGGGGACACCGGGTCGGGCCCACGACGGTAACCTCTCCTGGAGTGACCGGATTCGGCCGGGTGGATGAGGAGACGCAGTGAGCCAGCAGCGGCGGGGATTGGGCAAGGGGCTCGGGGCGCTCATTCCGACCGGTCCCATTGTTGACGGTACGGGGACGGCGCCGAACCCGGCTAACGGCTCGACGGGGGAGACGGGGCCGAAGCCGATTGCCGGAGCGTATTTCAAGGAGGTCGCTCTCAGTGCGATCGTCCCCAACCCGCGCCAGCCGCGTGAGGTTTTCGACGATGAGCGACTCGACGAGCTGGCGGCGTCGATTCGGGAAGTCGGTCTTCTGCAGCCGATCGTGGTTCGCCCGGTTGGTGGTGGTCAGTATGAGCTGATCATGGGGGAGCGCCGCTGGCGAGCATGCCAGCAGGTCGGCTTGAATCCGGTGCCGGCGATCGTTCGCAACACGCAGGACACCGATCTTCTCCGTGACGCCCTCATCGAGAACCTTCAGCGCGAACAACTGAACGCGCTGGAAGAGGCTGCGGCGTACCAGCAACTCCTTGACGACTTTCAGGCCACCCACGAACAGCTCGCTCAGAAGGTCGGTCGCTCTCGCTCCCACATCACCAACACTCTGCGCCTCCTCAACCTCCCGCCTGAGGTTCAGCGCAAGGTGGCGGCCGGAGTCATCAGCGCCGGCCATGCCCGCGCGCTTCTCGGCCTCAACAGCCCAGAGGAGCAGATGGAGCTAGCCAAGCGGATCGTGGCTCAGCTTCTCTCCGTCCGAGCAGTGGAAGAGATCGTCGCCACAGGCAGCGCGAAGGCCGCCGCCCAGAAGGCGCCCCGTGAGCGCCAGCCCGCTCAGCCGACCGCTCCCGGCCTGACGCATCTCGCCGACCGCCTCTCGGATCATTTCGAGACCAAGGTCAAGGTTGACCTGGGTCGGCGAAAGGGGCGCATCGTCGTGGAGTTCGCCACGATTGATGACCTTGAGCGCATCATCGGCACCATGGCACCTGAAGCCGTCCGGGCAATGCGCGAATCCGAGGACTGACACCGTTTCACATGAAACACCCTTAGCTTTCGCGTCCCAGACCCGTTCAGCCTGCCCGGTTGATCTGTCGCTCTCTTCTCGGCCTCCTGCCGTGTCCTCCCGACCTCCTCCATATCGCGCCCGTTCTTCTCCCCTTTGAGTCTCCGTCGGGCTGCATCCTTATGCTGCTTACCGGGAGACTGGCCGTCGAACCGGCAGTCGCCCCGAAGGGCCACCCAGGGGCGTTACGGCGGGAAGCGGTAACCCATCAAGGGGTTTCCGTCCCGACTTGCCCCGAGGGAACTCACTCCAGGGAGCTCCACGGTGCAGGGCAGTGACCCGCCAAGGAGCACTTACCTGCCATGGAGTGCTCATGCGCTAGGAGTGCTCATGCGCTAAGAGGCGCTCGTGCGCCGAAGGGTACTCACCCGCCGAGGGGTCTGCAGCCTCAGACGACTCGGCGGTCGCTCCCCTTGTCCGGCCGACAGGAAGGGCAGCCGTTTCGTTGTCGGGTCGGATAGCGGCGCTTAGCCACCTGATGTGTTGCCGCTTCTTGTTTCACGTGAAACGTGCTTGCATCTATCCACGGATCGCTGCTGTGGAAGGGACGAGCACGGATGGGTTTAGAAGCGCCTCCAATACCACCGCCGCCTCCAATACCACCGTCGTCATCGCCGCCACCGCCACCGCCACCGCCACCGCCACCGTCGTCGCCGCCGCCGCCGCCGCCACCGCCACCGCCGCCACGGCCACTGCTGCTGCCGCCGCCACCACCGCCGCCGCCGCTGTCGTCAGATCCGACGGACGGGTGGACGGTCTCCGGCCGACGGGATCGCCCGCGCCGTCGAGCCGGCCTAAAGCTCCTCCCGACCTGACGGGTGACCGGCCTCGGCCGACGCGGCCTACGGCGTGCACAGGCTCCGTGCCGTCGCCGCCTGCATCGCCGCGTCGCGACACCACCGCGAACCTGCTGCGCCGCGGCCCCATTCAGCGCCGCTCCGCGGACGTCGAGATGCGCAAGTTGCTCTCCGGCAGAGCGCGACGGTAGACGGCGGAGATCGTGCCCACGTTACGCGGGGCGCGTTGCGTGAGCTGCTTGCAGCTGCCTGTGTCGCGTGCTGTCCGCGCTGCCCGTCCTACCTGCGCTGCCCTCTGCCCGTCTAGCCCGTGCGCTGCCTGGGTTGTCCGAGCTGCTCGCGTCGCGTCCCGCCCGTGCGTTGCCTGTCCTGCCCGCGCTGCCTGTCCTGCCCGCGCTGCCCGCGCTGCCCGCGCTGCCCGCGCTGCTCGCGTCGCGTCCCGCCCGTGCGTTGCCTGTCCTGCCCGCGCTGCCCGCGCTGCCCGCGTCGCTTCCTGCCCGTGCGCTGCTGTGCAGCGCGCCTTGCCCGGAGCTGGCGCCTACTCCGTCGTAGCTCAACGCCCTCAGTCTGACGTGGCCTGTAGGGCGTGCCTATGTTTCACGTGAAACGCGTCTGCTGCGCCGCTCCACCATGAGACGTCCGAGCGGGACGGCGACTGGGGCTGTCGGGAACCGGAGGGACGGCGGGAACGACGACGGGGGACATGACCGGACGATGGCGACCGGGACGACGGCGATGGAGACGGAGATGGGGACGTTGGATGGGAGTGGCCGTAGGGCGGCGTGTTTCACGTGAAACAGGGAGCGGGTGCCGCCTGGAGCTACGCGGCGACCGCCTTCCGGATGTCGTCGAGGAAGTCGTCTACCTGTTCCGGGGTCGTGTCGAAGGCGGTCATCCAACGGACGATGCCCGCAGCTTCATCCCAGTAGTGGAACAGATAGCGGCGCTGGAGAGCCTGGGTGGCAGCGTGCGGGAGGACGGCGAAGACCGCGTTGGATTGGACGGGATAGGCCAAGGAGGCGTTGGCGATGTCGGTAAGGCCGCCGGCGAGGCGACTGGCCATCTGGTTGGCATGCGCGGCGTTCTTGTGCCACAGGTCGTCCGTCAGGAGGGCCGAAAGCTGGGCTGAGATGAAGCGCATCTTCGAAGCGAGTTGAAGGGACTGGCGACGAAGGAAAGGCACCGCATGGGTCAGCGAAGGATCGAGGACAACCACGGCTTCAGCCGCCAGGGCGCCGTTCTTCGTTCCGCCGAAGCTGAAGACGTCAACGCCGGCATCGGTCGTGATGGCCTTCATGTCACAGGACAGATGGGCGGCGGCGTTGGCGAGCCTGGCGCCGTCCACATGAAGGCGTAGACCGGACGAGTGCGCCGCCTCGGCGAGGGCGGCGATTTCGGCGGGGGAGTAGCAAGTGCCGAGCTCTGTGACTTGAGAGATCGAGACAACGGTCGGCTGAGATTCGTGGGGGTTGCCGATCCCACCCAAGCGAGCCCGGATGTCGTCAGGGCGCAGCTTGCCGTCCTCGGTCGGGATCGTCATCAGCTTCACGCCGAGCAGTCGCTCCGTCGCCCCTGCTTCGTGGCTGGCGATGTGCGCGGTGTCGGCGCACAGGATGGCGTCGTACCGACCGAGCATGAGGGCCAGGCCGACCATGTTGGCGCCCGCTCCGTTGATCACCGCGAAGCCTTCCGCGCCGGATCCGAACACCTCCTTGACCTTGTCCTCGAACGCAGAGGTCCAACTGTCGTCGCCATAAGCGGGAGCGTCTCCGTGGTTCGCTGCGGCTATGGCTTCGAGGATGGTGGGATGCACGCCTGCGTGGTTGTCACTGGCGAAACTCTTGGGGTAGGTCGAATCGATCAGCACACGGTAAGGCTACTTTCACCGCATCGGTGGCCGTTGCAACCGTCCGGCAGCCGACCGGTGCCAAGGGCGAGGGATTGTGTGGGCCGTCAGTGCTGAAAGGTGATGGTGGTGGTGGGAGGCGAAGGGCTTGGGTTGGGGGTGACGGGGCGTCCGGTACGGACGGGGTGTGGACAGGTGCCGTGGCGAGAGTTGTGGTGAGGAGAGAGGAAGGCCGTGGGAAGCGAGCACAGGTGCCGCGTGCGTGGGGCCGTGCGTGGAGGCCGTGCGTGGCTGGCGGAGGAGGTGAGAGTTTGGGTATGGCGCGCGCAAGGCTGCCGCTCATCAAAGGGCTGACCGTCAGACGGTGTGCGCGGGCGGTGTGCGCGGGCGGTGTGGCGCGGTGCGGTGTGTACGGGTGGTGCGGGGCGCGCGGGCGGTGTGGCGTGGAGCCGGTCAACGATGTGGGTGGCGGTGACGTCGGGTGTGGGTGGGTGGCGCTGGTGTCACGTGAGGGTGGTGGGTGGGGGTGCCTGCCGGGGTGGGGTGGGGGTGGGTCAGGTCCGGGAGCGGCTGGCGGCGCTCTGGAGGAGGGTGCGGCAGAGGTCGCCCAGGTCTTGGCCGGCGGCCTCGGCGGCCATGGGCAGGAGCGACGTCTCCGTCATTCCCGGTGCCACGTTGACCTCAAGGAAGTGGGGCTGCCCGGCCGCATCGACGATCAGATCCGTACGGGAGATGTCGCGCAGACCGAGAGCGGTGTGGGCTGTCACCGCGGTTTCCGCGCAGGCCGCTGCCGCCTGGGCGGAGAGGCGGGCGGGGGCGAAGAACTCGGTGTGCCCGGCCGTGTAGCGGGCGGCGTAGTCGTAGACGCCTTCGTCGGGGACGATCTCCACGGCGGGCAGGGCCTCCGGGCCGTTGCCGAGGTCCACGACTGAGACCGCCACCTCTACACCGTCCACGTACCGCTCGATCAGCGCCGTGTCACCGTAGGCGAAGCAGCCGACCATGGCGGCGGGAAGCTCTTCCGCCGTGCGTACGATCGACGCGCCCAGCGCCGAGCCGCCTCTGGCGGGCTTGACGAACAGGGGGAGGCCGAGGTGTGCCACGATGCGGCCCAGCACCACCGTGGCGCCGAGGTCGTGGAACGTCTCCTTCGGCAGGGTAACCGACTCCGGGGTGCGCAGGCCGACAGAGCGTACGACGGCCTTGGCGGTGGGCTTGTCGAAGGCCACCCGGCAGGCGTCCGGGTCGGCGCCGACGTAGGGGACGTTGAGGAGCTCCAGCACGGACCGGATGGCGCCGTCCTCGCCCGCGCCGCCGTGCAGTGTCACGAAGACCGCGTCCGGCGGGTCCGCCAGGATCGAGGGCACGAGGGAGGCGTCGGTGTCCCGGGCCTCCACGTCGATGCCCGCGGCACGCAGCACCTCGCTGACTCGGCGGCCGGAGCGCAGAGACACCTCTCGTTCATAGGAGAGGCCCCCGGCCAGCACGAGCACGTGGCCCAGATCGCTCATCACATCTCCTCCGCTGATCGCACGCTGTCCAACCGTACCGGCGTCGGGGGTGAATGGTGTACGGGAGGTGCTTTCTCCGGCGATCCCCGTCCTAGTCCTACCGAATGGATGAGGATGCTCCGGTCCCGGACGGGGCATCCGGGGTGGTGCCGTGCGGTCCTGAAGAGGGGCCCGCATGCGAGCGTGCCCCGCCGGCAGTCGGCAAGTCGTGGTCTCCGGGGGTGCGCATCGGTCCCGTCTGCCGGGACGCTGGGGGTGCTCAGTGCTGGTGACGCCCGACGGTGCACGTGCGCAGCGATCAGCTGGGAGACCTCCCGCGGACACCCAGAAGATCCCGCGAAGAAAAATGGCCGGCGTCACGGAAACGTGGCGCCGGCCATCAACTACGGGGAAGCTCAGGCCAGATCAGGCCCGGGTGTGTCGACGCCGGTGCGTTCGCGCGCCGAAGCCGTCCCGAACGTGTCCCTGAGCTGCATCTCCTGCTCGATCACGCCGGCCAGCCGCCGCACCCCTTCCCGGATGCGGTCAGGCTCGGGGAAGCAGAAGGACAGGCGCATGTGCCGGGCCCCGCTGCCGTCCGCGAAGAACCCGGTCCCGGGTACGAACGCCACCCGCTCCGCCACCGCCCGCGGCAGGATGGCCTTCGAGTCGAGGCCCTCGGGCAGGGTCGCCCAGACGAAGAACCCGCCCGCGGGACGGGTCCACGTGACCTCGGGCGGCATCAGGGCGTCGAGAGCGTCGAGGAGCGCGTCGCGGCGCTCCCGGTAGAGCTCTCTGAACGACTTGATCTGCTCCTGCCACGGCTGCGTGGCGAGGTACTGGCCGACGGCGAGCTGGGTGAAGGACGAGTGCGACAACACGGCGGACTCCATGGCCAGCACGAGCTTGTCGCGGATGGCGTGCGGCGCCAGGGCCCAGCCGACCCGGAAGCCGGGGGCGAGCGTCTTGGAGAACGAGCCCAGGTAGACGACGCCGTCGGGATTGTCGGCACGCAGGGCGCGCATGGGCTCGCCGTCGAAGCCGAGCAGTCCGTACGGATTGTCCTCGATGATGAGGATCCCGGCCCGCTGGCAGATGTCGAGAACCTGCTGCCGGCGGGCGATGTTCAGGGTGACGCCGGCGGGGTTCTGGAAGGTCGGGATCGTGTAGAGGAACTTGATGGGCGCCCCGGCCGTCTCCAGCGCGTAGATGGTCTGGGCCAGGGACTCGGGCACGATGCCCTGCTCGTCCATGGCGATGTGGACCACTTTGGCCTGGTAGGCGGCGAACGTACCCAGGGCTCCCACATACGAGGGGCCCTCGGCGAGCACCACGTCGCCCGGATCGATGAAGATCCGGGTCATCAGGTCGAGCGCCTGCTGCGAACCCACGGTGACGACCACGTCGTTCGCCCCGGCGGAGATCCCCTCCAGCCGCATGACCTCGCAGATCTGCTCGCGCAGATGCGGGTCACCCTGGCCGGAGCCGTACTGCAGCGCGACGGGGCCGCGCCTGGTGATGAGATCGGAAACGAGCTCGCCCACCATGTCGAGGGGAAGCGCCGTGACGTACGGCATGCCGCCGGCGAGCGAGACCACCTCTGGTCTCGATGCGACGGCGAAAAGAGCTCGAATCTCGGAGGCGACCATCCCGGTAGCTCGTGCGGCATACCGATCGACGAATGCGTCGATGCGCGACCCTTGGGTCGCGGGTGCCTGACCGTGATTCCGCTCTTCTGTCACGGCCCACCTCCTAGGTGTCATATGGGACTGAAATACCAGATTACGCCAGACGGACATGTCGCACGTGACCGGCTCGCCCGTCGTGGTGCCCGCTGGCGTCATCTTCACTGGGCTACGATGCCACCTGTGGACGCGGTTTTCGCGCGCTTTTCCGGGTCAACGATAGGGGCCGTAGTTGTCGCGCCGGCTGGTCAACATAACCCTGGACAATCTTGACGATCTGCCGCGCCGCTGTCGGCGGTGCGTGTTCTGGGAGCTCGATCCCGTCAGTGGCGAACGCGCGCAGGACTCGGGCGATCCCGGGCTGGAGAAGGAAGCCTGGATCTCCGGCACGCTGCTGGAGTGGGGCAGCTGCGGAAAGATCATCTATGTTGACGGAGTGCCCGCGGGGTTCGTGATCTACAGCCCGCCGCTCTACACCCCGCGCTCCGTGGCCTTTCCCACCTCGCCCGTCAGCGCTGACGCGGTGTTGCTGATGACGGCGCACATCATCCCCGAGTTCTCGGGGGGCGGACTGGGCCGGATGTTGATTCAGGGTGTGGCCAAGGATCTGACGCGGCGCGGCGTGAAAGCCATTGAAGCTTTCGGCGACTTGAAGTGGGAAGAGCCTAGTTGCGTGGTTCCGGCCGAGTACTTGTTGTCTGTTGGGTTTAAGACGGTTCGTCCGCATTTGCGCTTTCCGCGGCTCCGGTTGGAGCTCAAGACCGCCATCTCGTGGCGTGAGGACGTCGAGGTGGCCTTGGAGCGCCTCCTGGGCTCCATGAGTCCGGAACGCGCCCTACGTCCCGTCTAACGGCCCCTGAGGGCTCCCGGCACACCATCAGGGGCCGCGCCAGCATCAGGGGACCGCGAAGGACCCGCCCGCCGTCAGCGGGCTCGCGAAGGAGTGGAAAGCGAAGGACCGGACATGCGTGAGCCCCCCGCGCCGGTTCGCGCGGGGGGCTCAGGCCGGACGGAGAGGACGGTCTAGATGATGCCCTCAAGCTCGCGCAGCAGCATGGCCTTCGGCTTGGCGCCGATGATCTGCTTCACCAGCTCTCCACCCTTGTAGACGTTCAGCGTCGGAATCTGGAGCACGCCGTACTGGCGCGGAACCTCAGGGTTCTCGTCGATGTTGAGCTTCACGATCTCCAGCTTGTCGCCGTGCTCGTTGGCGATCTCCTGCAGGATGGGCGCGACCTGACGGCAGGGGCCGCACCACTCTGCCCAGAAGTCGACCAGCACAGGCTTGTCGCTCTTGAGGACGTCGGTGTCGAAAGTGGCGTCGGTGACAGCCTTCACGGGGCGCTCTCCCTACTCTTCGTTGTTGGCAAGCCAGCGCTCGGAGTCGAGCGAGGCCGCGCAGCCGGTGCCGGCCGCGGTGATGGCCTGGCGGTAGATGTGGTCGACGACGTCACCGGCGGCGTACACACCGTCGATGTTGGTCGCCGTGGAGGGGGCGGCCACCTGGATGTAGCCGTCCTCGTCGAGGTCGATCTGGCCCTTGACCAGCTCGCTGCGCGGGTCGTGCCCGATGGCCAGGAACAGCGCGTCCGTCGCCAGCTCGCACTCCTCGCCGGTCTTGACGTTGCGCAGCTTGACCGCCTCGACCTTGGTGTCGCCGAGCACGTCGACGACCTCGGAGTCCCACACGAAGCGGATCTTCTCGTTCGCCAGCGCCCGATCCTGCATGATCTTGCTCGCCCGCAGGCTGTCGCGGCGGTGCACCACCGTCACCATGCGCCCGAACCGGGTCAGGAACGTGGCCTCCTCCATGGCGGTGTCGCCACCGCCGACGACCACGATGTCCTTGTTGCGGAAGAAGAAGCCGTCACAGGTCGCGCACCAGGACACGCCATGGCCGGACAGGCGCTTCTCGTTCTTCAGGCCGAGCTCGCGGTAGCCGGAGCCCATGGCCAGGATGACGGACTTGGCGTAGTAGGTGTCCGTGTGGGTCTTGACGACCTTGGGGTTGGCCCGCAGGTCGACCTCGACCACGTCGTCGGCCACCAACTCGGCGCCGAATCGCTCCGCCTGCTTGCGCAGGTTGTCCATGAGGTCGGGGCCCATGATGCCATCGGGAAAACCGGGAAAGTTCTCCACGTCGGTGGTGTTCATGAGCGCGCCACCCGCGGTGACGGAGCCCTCGAAGATCAGCGGCTTGAGCTCGGCGCGCGCGGAGTAAACGGCCGCGGTATAGCCTGCTGGGCCGGATCCAATGATGATCACGTTACGAACGTCGCTCAACGCCCCACGCCTTCCTCGTCTGCTGTTGCACCGGCGTCAACAGATCCTAGGCCGCCGTGATTCCCAGCCCTTACCCACCACGCTCGGCGCAACGCTCGCACAAAACGAAAGAGCCCGCCGAAGCGGGCTCTGACGTGGGATTTCCTTACCAGCGGCCCAGGATGGGCTTACGCAGGCTCTTGCAGTTGAACGGATCGACGATGTCGATCCGCAGCCGCTGCGCGGCCTTGTCCTTCCAGGACGCGATGATCAGCGCCTCCTGGCCGTTGTACTGGCCCTGGTCCGCCGCGTACGTGTGCAGCTTGGTCCGGCTCGCCACCCGGCTCACGCAGTTGTCGACGTTGACCACGTCGGACGTGGGTCCGCCGACGATGGGAGCGGGGCCGAAGAAGCTTTCGAGTGGCTGGCGCAGCTCGCTGTCGCTGTAGTTGTGGCCGCTGTCGGTCAGCGCGTACGCCCTGGCCTTGAGCTCGTTCGTCTCCACCTTGGACGGCAGCGCGACCGGCGGAGACACAGCGTCACCGCCATTGCCGCCGCCACCGGCGAGCAGGTTGCTCGAAAGCACCGCCGTGCCCACCACGAAGGCCGCCGCCGCGGCCGCGACCGCGGGCATCGCCCACCGGCGCCGGCGCGCGGGACCGCGCCGCCTGACCGGGACGATGGTGCCGTTGTCGGAGACCACGCCCAGGCGTACCGGCTCAGGGACCTCCTCAAAGTGGTTGCTCCCGAAGTGCGCGGGCTCGGGCAGCTCGACTGGCCGCTCCCACGGGGCATCCCGCATGAGCTCATCCCAGTCGGGTGCTTCCGCGAGGCCGACACCTCCGCCCCGCCGGGACTCCGCCTCGGCGGCCAGCGCCTTGTCGATGCGCAGTGCGACCCCCATCGGCATGGCCGGTGTCGGAGTCGCCGCGAGCACCTCGCGAACCGCCGCAAGGTCCGCCAGTCGCTCCCCGCAGGGGTCGCAGACCGCGAGATGCTCGCGGACCTGGCGTGCCGTACCGGCGTCTAGGAGATCCTCGGCCAACTCGGCCAGGGTCTCCAGATCGTAGTGCGTATCACCCGTCACGAAGTTCTGCTCCCTTCGCGGATGAGACGCGATTGAGGTCCGATCGGTTCCGCAGATGCGAAAGAATCGGGGCAAGTTTCGCGCGTCCCCGAGCGCACCGGCTCTTGACCGTGCCACTGGGCACCTGGAGTACCTGAGCTGCGTCTTCGACCGAATATCCCATCATGTCAACTAGTACGAGGGCTGCCCGCTGGTCGCTGGGCAGCAGTTTCAGAGCGGCCGAAACCTCCATCGAGACCTCGCGCTCGACGGTCTGGTCGGGCAACGGGCTCTCGCGTTCGGCGGCCTCGATGAGCTCGTCATCGGCCACCGGCCGCACGGATTTGCGGCGCATCCGGTCGAGGCAGGCGTTGACCACGATGCGGTGGAGCCAGGTGGTGACGGCCGCCTCGCCGCGAAACGTGGCGGCCTTGCGATATGCGGAGACGAAGGCGTCCTGCACGGCGTCGGCGGCCTCGTCGGGATCACCGAGTGTCCGCAGGGCGACCGCCCACATGCGGTCACGGTGCCTTTTGACGATTTCACTGAAGGCGTGAGGATCCCCGTGGATGTGCGCGGTCAGCAGCTCGGCGTCTGTGACCGCCGGCCGCTCCGCTGCTGAGGGTGTCTCGGGTGGGGAGTTCACAAGAGAGATTCCTGGTTATGCCGATCCGGGAGAGTGCACCACTACTTCATAGATGGTGCCATGAAACTTGCCCGCATCCGTCGGAACGCGTGTAAACCAGATCAAAACGTACTGGCCGCTGGCCGCCTGGTCAGGGGTGAGAGTGGTTTTTCCGGCCGCGTTCTTCTCGGTCGCCACGGTCTTGAGCGAGTCGAGCTCGGGGGAGTCGCCCACCTTGAGCTCGACGGTCGCGCCCGGCGCGTCCGACAACGTGGCCACCACGTCGCTGATCTGCATGGACTTGCCCATGTTGAGCAGCAGGCCGACGCCGTCCTTGAGCCGGCCCAGGTCGGCGCTGGTGTAGGCCTCGGTCTTCCACAGGGTGCTGGGTTTGCCGTCGATGGCCAGCGCCGCCATCTCGGACTTCTCGTCACCGTCGCCGAGCGGGTCGAAACCCTTGGCGTTCTCCGGCTTGACGGACTCGGCCGCGGCCTGGGCGGGCGCCGAGCTGGTGGGCAGGGTGGCCTTCGCCTCGGGCGTGGTCGGGCTGCCCAGGCTGCGGCCGATCGTCCAGGCGCCCACGCCGACCGCGGCGATGACGAGCAGCACCACCAGCGTCATGAGCACGCGGTTGAGCGTGCCGCCACCGCCGTTGTTCGGCACGCGGCGCGGCACCGGCGGCAGCGGCGGCATGGTGGCCGCCTGGCGGTGGGCGACGTCGAGGCCCTCGGTGTGGGAGGCCGAGGCCACCGCGGGAGTCGAGGGGTAGGCCATCGGGATCGGCATCGGCCTGGCCACGTCGGCCAGCGCCTCGGAGATCTCGGACGGGCTCGTCAGCGCCCCCTGGCCCCTGCGGGACTCGGGCAGGCACGCCCGCACGGTGACCGTGTCGAGGTAGCTGGGCACGCCGGCGGTGACCTGGCGGGGGGTGCAGAAGTGACCGTCGCTCATGGGCGCCGCGGGCAGCCCGCCCTCTTGCTCGTCGCCCGGCCAGTGGCCGGTCAGGCCGGCGTACAGCAGCCGGCCCAGCCCTTCGGCGTCGTCGAGCGCGGGCTGGTCGGTGGTGAGCCCGTACATGGCCGCGTCGACGGCCACGCCGAGCACCTTGACCGTGTTGCCGGTCGTCCACACCAGGTGCTCGGGGCGCAGGCACAGGTGGTAGAGGTTGGCCTCGTGGGCGTGCGCGAGCGCCTCGGCGGCCTCGGCGACCAGCCCGGCGGCGCGCTCCGGGTCCAGCGGGCCGGAGGCGAGCAGGTCGATCAGCGACTCGCCGGTGACCCACTCGCTCACCACATAGGAGGCCGTCTCGTCCTCCGCCGCGTCGAACACCTGCGTCAGGCGCGGATCGGTGAGCCGGCTGGCCGACCGGGCGGCCGTGACGACCTCATGGACGCGCGGGAAGTCGGGGGAGAAGGTGTGCACGGCCACGGGACGCGCGAGGATCTCGTCGATGGCCTTCCACAGCGTGGCACCGTCGGACTCGCTGACGCGGTCTTCGAGCCGGAAGCGCTCGGCGAGACGGGTGCCGGGTTCGACGGCCGACATGCTCACAGGCTCTCTCCGCTTGGCCGATCGGGCATGCTCATGACTCGACTCACCTGCGTGGGGGTGTCCCACGAAGGCACGCTATGCCGGGTGGATCCGCCCACGCCCCTCCTGCTTCCATACGAGCGTGTCGGGCTCCATGGTAGTGCCGAGTCGATTCTGCCCGCGTTCTTTGCCAGCGGGAAACCTGCCCTTCGGACTGTCACTATCGTGACGGTAGTCGCATGGGGAGATATCCCATAACTACCGACCTACCCGTCTTGCGACCATCCCAACAAGTGAATTGACCTCGGGTATGCGCATTCTGTGAGCAACGCCCAGGTAGAGCAGCAAACCGAGGCCGCCGCCGACGGCCAGGACGATCAGCGAACTGACGAAATCGAGCCCGCCCCACACGGTGGTGACCACCCAGACCGCGGCCAGCGCCAGCACCGCCGTCGGCAGCGACGCGAGATACACCCGGGTCAGCGCCATGCCGATGGTCCAGCCGCCCAGCCCCTGGACCCGGCGGCTGGCCAGCCACCAGGCGGTGACCGCGCCCAGCGCGTACGCGATCGCGTACGCCAGTGCCAGCCCCATCACGGCGTAACGCTCCGGCAGCAGCCAGAAGAACAGCACCATGAGCAGCGCGTTGACCGCCGTGGTGCCCGCGCCGACGTACACCGGCGTCCGGGTGTCGCCGAAGCTGTAGAAGACCCGCAACAACAACTGGTACACCGAGAACGGCACCAGCGCGAGCCCGTAGACCTGCAGCACGTTGCCGATGTAGACCGCGTTGGCGATGCTGTTGGCCCCGTGGCCGTAGATGGGCACGGTGATCGCCGGGCCGAGGACCATGAGCAGCAGCGACACCGGCACCATCAGCGAGCAGATCAGCCGCACGCTCGACCCGAACTCGGCCCGCACGTCGCCGAAGCGCCCCTCGCCGACCGCCCGGCTCATCCGCGGCAGCATGGCCGTGATCACCGAGACGCCGATGACGCCGTACGGGAGCTGGAAAAGCTGGAACGCCAGCGTGTACGGCGTGATGCCGTGCCCCTCCACGACGTTGCCCGCCGCGCTGGACAGGTTGGTCGTGAGCATGAAGCCGAGCTGGGTGACGACCACGTAGCCGATCGTCCAGGCGCCGGCCTTGGTCATCTCGCCCAGCCGCGCGTTGCGCACGTCGAAGCGCGGCACGAAGGCGAACCCGGCCCGCTTGAGCGCCATGATCAGCACGACCGCCTGCGCCACGATGCCCGCCGTGGTGCCGATGCCGAGCAGCGCCAGGTCGCCGTCGGTGACCTTGTCGATGTCACCGCCCGCGTCGCTCATCAGGGCGTAGCCCACGAACACGAAGATGACGACCAGGTTGTTGACGACCGGCGCCCACATGGGAGCGCCGTAGCGGTCGCGGGTGTTGAGTATCGCCCCCGCCACCGCGCCCACGCCGAAGAAGGCGAGCTGCGGCAGGATGAAGCGGGCCAGCGTGACCGCGACCTCGAACTTCCGCTCGCCCGGCCGCCAATCGGTGTAGAGGTCGATGAGCAGCGGCGCGGCCAGGACGGCGACGACCGCCACCACGACCAGCGCGGCCGTCGCCAGCGTGAGCAGCCGCTGCTCGTAGGCGCGGCCGCCGTCGGCGTCGTGCTGCTGCGCCCGGACGATCATCGGCACCACGACGCTGCTCAGCACGCCCAGGAGCAGCAGGTCGAGAATGCTGTAGGGGATGGCGTAGGCGGCGTTGTAGGAGTCGCCCAGGGCCATCGTGCCGATGGCGTAGGCGAGGACCATCGTCCGCACGAACCCCGTGACCCTGGACACCATCGTGCCCGCCGCCATGATGGCGCTGGCCCGCAGCATGCGGCTCATACGGTCTCACTCTCCCGGCCTCTGGCCGAACGTGCGAGCTTCCGCTCCGACCTGCGCCGTAGCACTCGCGTCACCACAGCGGCCAGCATCACGGTCAGAGCAGCTCCCACGATCACCAGCGCGATCCCGGTGTAGCCCGTGGTGCGGATCGTCAGCCGCTGCGGCTTGCCATAGGGCTGGCCGTCAGCGGTTCGCAGTTGAACGGTCACCGTCGCGTCGCCGCTGATGCCGCTGGCGGCGTTCATCGGCACCTGCACGGTTCCGCTCTGCCCGCCGCCGATGGGCAGGGGCTCCTCCTGCGTGAAGTTCACCTGCAGCAGATCGGGGTTGTTCGACTTGACGTCGATGAACAGGCTGATGTCGCTGCTCAGCGAGTTCTTCACGCTGATCGGCACCACGCCGTTGCTGCCCGCCAGCGTGCGCGGCCGGTCCGGGCCGGCCCCGGTGATCTGGATCTCGTCGGTCCGGTCCGCGACGGCGGCGCTGACCAGCTTGGTCACCGCGCGGCCCGCCCGCGTGCTGTTGCGCCAGCCGGACGACGTCAGCCTGAGCACCGCCGCGTCGAAGCCCGACTCGCCCTTCTCGCCCGTGATCAGCGAGGTGAGCTGCGCCTTCGCCCAGGCGTCCTTGACCGGCTCCAGGTATTTGCGGGTCAGCTCTTCCTTGCGGTCCTGCTCGGTGTAGGTCAGCCCCGCGCGCGGGACCGACACCTTGGCCGGCTTGAGCGACTCCAGCGGGGTGAGCTGCAGCCACGGCAGCTTCACCGCGGTCTTCAGCAGCGCTTTGACGAGGGTCGGATTGGGGTCCCAGCGCCGCGAGGGGGCGATGACCAGGGAGCGCGGCGAGGTCTGGCCCGCCTCCCCGGCGATCATGGCGGTCTCGGCGATGAAGCGCTGATTGCTGAGCAGGACGGAGGTGGCGCCGGCCGGCTCGAACAGGCGGCTCAGCTCGGCGTCGGCGGTCAGCGCGGTGACGGGCCCGTTCACCGAGTCGACCGTCGCGGCGGCGTCGGGCGTGAACGTGACGGGTGGTTGCGGCGGCAGGTTGGTCGCGTTGAGCAGGACGGTGCCGACCTTGTCCTTGCTGACCGAGAGCAGGTCGAGCGCGTCGGGGTCGAGCACGCCGGCGGCCGGCCAGTTGACGGTGGTCTTCGCGCTCCGGCTGAGCAGCGCCCTGGCGACCTCGCCGCCCAGCTCGATCGCCCGCTCGGTCTGCGAGTCCAGGCCCTGGTGCGCGAGCGCGGCCACGTCGGGATCGGCGTACGGGACCGCGACCACGGGCGCGGCGGCCAGCGACGTGCGCATGGACGTCAGCCACTGCCCGGCCTCGGCGCTGGCCTTCCGGTCTTCCTCGCCGTCCTTCGTCCTGACCCGGTAGCCGCCCTTGGCCATCGTGTTGAGGTCGTCGAGCAGCGCCGGATCGACGAACCACGTGACGCTCCCCGGCGCGACCTGGGCGATGCCCGCCAGGTCGGCCAGCCGGCCCTTGCCGACGACCGACTGGGCCAGCTTGTCGTCGACGAACAGGGTGTCGGTGGCCCGGTGCGGCTGGTCGATCACCGGGAGGGCGATGGCCAGCCGGTTGGGCGGCAGCTTCGGCACCGTGGGCGGCGCGTAGGTGAGGTAAGTGCGCTGCGTCGCCAGGGGCACGCCGTTGGGGGCCACCTCCACGGCGACCGGGTAGACGCCGAAGGTCCGGTAGCCGAGCTGGACGGGCGTCGCGGTGAACTCCCAGCGCACCGAGGCGCCCGCGGCCAGCGCGGGGATGATCTGGGACGAGGTGCGCGAGACGCTCCCCGGCAGGGTCGTCGTGGTCTGGTCGGCCTCGTAGGCGGCCATGGTGGCGCGGTCGGTGATCGGCTGGGGGGTGTAGCGCAGCCGTACGGACACGTTGGTCAGCGGCGCGCCGGTGTCGTTGCGGAGCGAGCCGGTGAATTTGATCACATCGGTCAGCGACCGCGGGACCTCGGGTGTGATCGACGAGATCGACACGGCGAGCGTCTGCCTGCTCGCGGTCGCCTGCACGGCAGCCGCGCCCGGCGCGGCGGCCACCGTCACGGGGGCGAGCAGCGCGGCGGACAGCACGGCGAGCAGCGCGGCCTTACGGATCACGCGGATGCCTGAGCTGGAGGACGACGACGCACGCCCGCAATGGTACGGGCTCAGTGCCCCCGCGCGACCGCCTCACGTGATCCTCTCGGGCGCGCACCACGTAGGTCCACCATCTTTCCTGGCATGAAGGTCAGCAGGTCGAGGGCACGTAAGGAGAGCGCCGTGTGCCGTTCGCCGGTGGCCGTGAAGATCGGCTCGGTGTCGGTGAGCAGCCGGTCGTCGATGAACATCGGCAGCGACTCCGGCAGCAGCAGCGGGCAGACGAGCCCGTCGGCGTAGTCGGTGGCCGCGTTGACCACGTTGGCCGGGGCCGGACGCACGTGGCGGGCGCCGAGCAGCGCCTTGACGGCCTCCGGACGTGGGGGCGCCGCCACGGTGGAGGTGACCGCGATGACGACCTCGCGGCCGATCCTGGTGGCGACTTCGAGCACGGTGACCATCAGGCACCTCACCGGTGCCGCGGAGACCGTCTCAGGCAGCTCTTCCGCGCATGTCATGGGGCGCGGAAGGCGTACGATCTCATGATGGACCTGGTGTGCGAGGAGCCAGCGGTGGATCGCGAGGGCGTCCTTCATACAGTCCTCCCTGCCTTGTGCCTTGTGCCATGGCCCCCGACGGTCCCTTGACCGACGGTAACCCGGACCTGGTGTGGCCCGGGGGATATGTTCCGGATGAAGGACCTACCTAGTTTGTCCGACTCAACTTTGACCGAGAGCCAGCAGCGGGCCATGACCGACCTGTTCCGCAAGATCGCCCCGGTGGCCGACGAGCTCGGCCGCCTGTTCGCCACGCAGGGCCACGAGCTGGCCCTGGTGGGCGGTCCCGTGCGCGACATCCTGCTCGGCCGTACCGGCAACGACCTCGACCTGACCACGGAGGCCCGCCCCGAGCGGGTGCTGGAGATCGTCAGGGACTGGGCCGACTCCGTGTGGACGATCGGCATCGACTTCGGCACCGTGGGCCTGCGCAAGGGCAACTGGCTCATCGAGATCACGACGTACCGCAGCGAGTCGTACGACCCCAAGTCGCGCAAGCCCGAGGTCATGTACGGCGACACGCTGGAGGCGGATCTGGAGCGGCGCGACTTCGCGGTCAACGCGATGGCGGTGCGGCTGCCCGCGCACGAGTTCGTCGACCCGTACGGCGGGCTGACCGACCTGCGGGCCAAACTGCTGCGCACGCCCGGCCCCCCCGAGCGGTCCTTCGACGACGACCCGCTGCGCATGTTGCGGGCCGCCAGGTTCGCCTCGCAGCTCGGCTTCGCCGTCGACGAGGCCGCTCTGGCGGCCATGACCGCCATGGCCGACCGCATCGAGATCGTCTCGGCCGAGCGCATTCGCGACGAGCTGGACAAACTCATCTGCGGCCTCTACCCGCGTGAGGGGCTGCGACTCCTCGTCGAGACCGGCCTGGCCGCCCGCGTGCTGCCTGAGCTGCCCAAGCTGCGGCTGGAAATCGACGAGCACCACCGGCACAAGGACGTCTACGAGCACTCGCTGACCGTCCTCGAACAGGCCATCGCGCAGGAGGAGGACGGCAAGCCCGACCGGATCCTGCGCTGGGCGGCGCTCCTGCACGACGTCGGCAAGCCCAAGACGCGCCGCCACGAGACGGGCGGCCGGGTGTCGTTCCACCACCACGAGGTCGTCGGCGCCCAGATGGCCAAGAAGCGGATGACCGAGCTGAAGTTCCCCAAGGACGTGGTGGCCGACGTGGCGCAGCTCGTGGAGCTGCACCTGCGCTTCCACGGCTACGGCACGGGGGAGTGGACCGACAGCGCCGTGCGCCGATACGTGCGCGACGCCGGCCACCTGCTCGACCGGCTGCACAAGCTGACCAGGGCCGACTGCACCACGCGCAACAAGCGCAAGGCCGTGGCGCTGTCGCGCACCTACGACCAGCTCGAAGAGCGCATCGCCAAGCTCGCCGACGAGGAGGAGCTGGCCAAGATCCGGCCCGAGCTCGACGGCAACGAGATCCAGCGGGTCCTCGGCATCGGGCCGGGGCCGATCGTGGGTCAGGCGTACAAGTTCCTGCTGGAGCTCAGACTCGACAAGGGCCTGATCGGCAAGGAGGCGGTCACGGAGGCGCTGACCGAGTGGGCCAGGTCAGGCGACTCCGGTGCGTGACGACGTGGTGATCATCCGGTAGGCCAGCGCGGCCAGCGGGTAGCCGACCGCGATGATCACGACGGCGGTGTAGGACTTGCCGTTGGCGGGCAGGATCATCGCCGACAGGGCCGCGGCCAGCACGTACATGCCGTTGAAGAGCATGTCGTAGAGGGAGAAGGCCCGGCCCAGGTAGATGTCCTCGACGTCGCGCTGGACCGTGGTGTCGGCGCAGATCTTGACGCTCTGCCCGGCCACGCCCAGCACGAACCCGGCCGCCGGCAGCCCCCACTCCTGGAACGGCAGCACCAGCACGGCCCCCAGCACCCCGGCCGCCGTCAGCGCGATCGTCACCCAGCGCTCGATCCCGAACCGGTCGGTCGCGTAGGGCGTGATGATGACGGCCAGGAAGTAGCCGAAGCCGGACGTGGCCACGACCACGCTGAGCCCGCGCAGCGCGGCTTCCGGGTCGCCGTCGCTGAAGTAGTAGCGGTAGAGGATGATGCCGAGCGCGGTCGCGATGCCGTAGAAGAAGCGGTGGGCGGCCATCGCGCCCATGGTGACGGCGGCCCTGCGGTGGCCCACCAGGTGCCGGGCGCCGTCGGCGAGGCCGCTGACCACGTTGCGCATGGCCTGGCTCGCCTGCGGCCGGTCGGGGTCGTCCGTCGGGCCGAGCAGCCGGCGGTCCATCGTCCGCGCGACCAGGGCGCTCATGCCGAAGACCACGCCGGAGGTCACCAGGAGCAGCGCGACGCCGGCGTCGCCGCCGCCGAACATCTCCCGGAGCAGGAAGCCCACGCCCGCGCCCACGAACGTGACCACGGTCCCCGAGGTGGGCGTGACGGCGTTGGCCGCCATCAGCCGCTCGGCGGGCACCACGTGCGGCAGCGAGGCGCCGAGCGCGGCCAGGAAGAACCGGTTGACCGCGAGCACGGCGAGCGCCGCCGCGTAGAACACCGGATCGGGCACGCCCACGGCGACCAGCGCCGCGGCGGCCACCAGCAGCACGCCGCGGACGAGCGGCGCCACCAGCAGGATCTGCCGCCGCGACCAGCGGTCGATGAACACGCCGACGAAGGGCCCGAGCACGCTGTACGGCAGCAGCAGCACGGCCAGCCCGATGGCCACTTCGAGCGCGGTCGTCTGGTTCTCGGGACTGAAGAAGGCGAAGCCGGTCACCGCGAACTGGAAGATTCCGTCGGAGAACTGGGAGATCAGCCGGGTGCCGAAGAGCCGGCGGAAGTCCCTGCCCCGGAGGACCACGCGTAGGTCGGCGACGAAAGACACGCCGTCAGCCTAACCCCCGGCGGTTGTCCTCTAGGATGCCGCAGAGGTTGGTGCATCAGGTGAGCAACGGGTTCCGAGCGGGCATCGCGATCTCGTACGCTTCATAGCGTGACGATCGAGGAACACGTTGTGCTGGTTGACCGTGACGGCCACGCACTCGGCACAGCCCCCAAGACGTCGGTGCACGGTCACGAGACCCCGCTTCATCTGGCGTTCTCCAGCTACGTCTTCGACCAGCAGGGCCGCGTGCTGCTCACCAGGCGGGCGGACCACAAGGTCACCTGGCCGGGCGTCTGGACCAACAGTTGTTGCGGCCATCCGCTGCCCGGCGAGGCGGTGGACCGGGCGATCATGCGCCGGCTCTCCTACGAGCTGGGCCTCACGGCCGAGCACGCCGACCTGATGTTGCCGACCTTCGCCTACCGCGCCGTCATGGCCAACGGCATCGTGGAGCACGAGCTCTGCCCCGTCTACCGCGTCGTCGCCGACGCCGCGGCCGTACCCAACCCCGAGGAGGTGGGGGAGACGTTGTGGATGCCGTGGAAGGAGCTCACCGAGGGGGTGCGCAACGGGCTGCTGGCGATCTCTCCCTGGTGCAGGGAGCAGGTGCCGCTGCTCGCGGAGCTCGGCGCCGACCCGCTGACCTGGCAGCCCGCCGCCGCCGATGAGCTGCCACCCGCCGCACGCCTGTGAGCCCGTAACGGGGTTGTCCCCGGCACGAGGACGGCGCCGCACCTTCGCGCTGGTGCGGCGCCGTCCTCGTGAAAGGCGAGCTCAGCGCTCGACCTCGCCCCTGATGAACTTCTCGACGTAGTCGCGAGCCTCGTCGTCGGAGAACTGCTCGGGCGGCGACTTCATGAAGTACGAGGAAGCCGACAGGATCGGCCCGCCGATGCCCCGGTCCATGGCGATCTTGGCCGCCCGCACCGCGTCGATGATGATCCCCGCCGAGTTGGGCGAGTCCCACACCTCCAGCTTGTACTCCAGGTTGAGCGGCGTGTCACCGAACGAGCGCCCCTCCAGCCGGACGTAGGCCCACTTGCGGTCGTCGAGCCACGGCACGTGGTCCGACGGCCCGATGTGCACGTCGGCCTTGCCCATCTCGTGGGGGATCTGCGAGGTGACCGACTGCGTCTTGGAGATCTTCTTGGACTGGAGCCGCTTGCGCTCCAGCATGTTCATGAAGTCCATGTTGCCGCCGAAGTTGAGCTGGTACGTGCGCAGCAGCTCCACCCCGCGGTCCTCGAACAGCTTGGCCAGCACGCGGTGCGTGATCGTGGCGCCGACCTGGGACTTGATGTCGTCACCGACGATCGGCACCCCGGCGTCGGTGAACTTCTGCGCCCACGTGGGGTCGGAGGCGATGAAGACCGGCAGCGCGTTGACGAACCCGACCTTGGCGTCCAGCGCGCACTGCGCGTAGAAGCGGTCCGCGTCCTCCGAGCCCACCGGCAGGTAGGAGACCAGGACGTCGACCCGGGCGTCGCGAAGCGCCTGGACCACGTCGACGGGCGCCTCGTCGGACTCCTCGATGATCTCCGAGTAGTACTCGCCCAAGCCGTCGTAGGTGTGGCCCCGCTGGACCGTCACCCCCGTCGGAGGCACATCCGTGATCTTGATGGTGTTGTTCTCGCTGGCGACGATCGCCTCGGAGAGGTCACGGCCGACCTTCTTGGCGTCCACGTCGAAGGCCGCGACGACCTCGACGTCGCCGACGTGGTAATCGCCGAACTTCACGTGCATCAGGCCCGGGACCCGTGTGTCCGGGTCGGCGTCCTTGTAGTAGTGGACGCCCTGGACCAGCGACGACGCGCAGTTGCCGACACCGACAATGGCCACGCGAACCGAACCCATCGCACTCGCTCCCTTACTCATCAGTTGACGTGGTATCTCTCTCGGGCCCCTCAGAGGCCCGACGCTCTGTTGCGATCAGCTCGTTCAGCCAGCGCACCTCGCGCTCCACGGATTCGAGCCCGTGACGCTGAAGCTCCAGCGTGTAGCTGTCGAGGCGCTCCCTGGTGCGGGCCAGCGCCGTGCGCACGGCGTCCAGCCGCTCCTCCAGCCGGCTGCGGCGGCCTTCGAGGATGCGCAGGCGCACCTCGGCTTCGGTGTGCCGGAAAAAGGCGAAATGCACGCCGAAGCTCTCGTCCTCCCAAGCGGAAGGGCCGGCCTGGGTGAGCATGTCCTGCAGTCGTTCCTTGCCTTCGGCGGTCAGCTTGTAGACGATCTTCGACCGGCCGCCGACCATCGTGGTGGGAGCGGGCTGCTCCTCCGCGATGAGGCCCTCGGTCAGGAGTGATCGCAGACAGGGGTACAGCGACCCGTAGGAGAACGCGCGGAACATCCCCAGCAGGGCGTTGAGCCGTTTGCGCAGCTCATAGCCGTGTAGCGGCGTCTCGTGAAGCGACCCGAGCACGGCCAGTTCCAGGACTCTGCCCTGTCCGCTGGCCATGGGAACCGTCCCCTCTCGCGTCGATGTATCGAGCCGATACATCCCGAGGATACGTCGGGCCGCTATATGTCCGCAATCTATGAATCTGCCAAGCCGTTGGGATGAATCGGTAAAAAGCCGTAGTCTGGCGCTCATGTGGTCACAGCGGAGGGTGGTGGATTACGGCCTTGCGAAGCGGGCGGTGCTTCGCTCCCTACGTGCCGGACGGGCTCTGAGGAGGGACGTCTGTGACGCACAGCCCTACCTCCTTCGGGCGGCGCGCCACTTCGGCGAGCCGACCGAACGCCTCTGCCCGGTCTGTGAACACGAGAACGTCATCCACGTGACCTATGTCTACGGGGATTCCCTCGGACGGCATGCCGGTCAGGCAAAGGTCATGTCAGAGCTCGTCGCCATGGCTCATGATTACGATGAGTTCCGGGTGTACGTTGTCGAGGTCTGCCAAGGTTGTTCCTGGAACCACCTGACGGTTTCGTACGTACTCGGGAACGGGCCGCCTGACCGCGTCGGGCAATCGTGAAAACCGAGGGCGGCGAGAAACCTCACGCCCAACCGCCGTTTCTGTTCCGACGACGTTGCGAGGACGTGTGAGTGACAGCATGAGTGAGGGAACGCCCCGCCCTGGAAGGCGGCGCCGGTCCGGCTCATCCCGTTCTGTGCCCCAAGGTTCTCCTCCCCAAACCGGTGACCCGGGATGGGGTGCGGCGGAGCCGCAACGTCGTCCGGAAGCCGCTTACGAGCAGACGGGCGCCATGGCCGCGCAGCCGTACGACGATTCGCAGCAGAGACGGGCGGCTCCGCCGTCACCATCGGGATCATCCCCCTATGGGCCGCAACAACCTGGGCCGCAACAACCTGGACAGCAGCCCGGACGGCCGCAACCTGGCCCGCAGCCCGGTCCGAGACCTGGCCCGCAGCCTGGGCCGTCGGCTCCGGAGCGCGGCGACCAGCCGTCGCCGCGCTCCCGGTCACGCGCCCGCGCGGACACCCGCGCGGTGAGCAACCAGGACACCATGGTCGGCGACGGCCAGCGGCGCTCGCGCAGGAAGGGCGAGGGCGGCCCGCCCGAGCCGCCGGGCCCGCCGACCGCGAAGGGTGGCGGCGGCCGCGGCGGATGGCGCCGCTATCTGCCGAGCTGGAAGATCGTCGTCGCGGGTGTGGTCGTGTTCGCCGCGGGCATCTTCGGCATGATCATGGTCGCCTACGCCAACACCACGGTGCCCACGGGCGCCCAGGCGGAGGCGATCGCGCAGCAGAGCACCATCTACTTCAACGACGGCAAGACCCCGATCTCCCGGCTCGGCATGAAGCGGGAGATCGTCGAGCTGCCGCAGATGGCCGAGAGCGTCCGGGACGCCACGATCGCCATCGAGAACAAGACGTTCTACGAGGACTCCGGCATCTCCCTCTCGGGTATGGCCCGATCGCTCTGGATGACCGCGACCGGCCAGCAGTTGCAGGGTGCCTCGACGATCACCCAGCAGATGGCGCGTAACTACTACGACGGCCTCAGCCAGGAAGTGTCGATCAAGCGAAAGATCGACGAGATCTTCGTCGCGGTCAAGCTCGACGAGACGCTGTCCAAGGACGAGATCCTCCGCAACTACCTCAACACGGTCAACTTCGGCCGGGCGTACGGCGTGGAGGCCGCGGCCAAGGCGTACTTCGGCAACAAGGTCACCGCCAAGAAGCTGACGCCCGTGCAGAGCGCCTACCTCGCCGCGCGCATCCAGCAGCCCAACTGGGAGCCGGACGCGCCCGCGCTCAAGGTGCGCTTCAACACCGTCATCCAGTACATGTCCGAGCAGTGGCCCGACAAGTACGGCCAGCTTCCGCAGACCGCGAAGTTCCCCACCACGCGCAAGGCCGGCACCAGCAACGAGATGGGCGGCCTCAAGGGCTACATGGTCACCCAGGTGCTGCAGGAGCTGGAGGGGCGTGGCCTGACCCGCGACGAGATCGAGAGCGGCGGCTACGACATCACCTCCACCTTCGACAAGGAGCTCATGCTGGCCGCGAAGGCCGCGGTGAAGAGCCAGACGGCGTCGATGTCCAGCGAGTACCACGCCGGGCTGGTCGCGGTGGACACCAAGCACGGCCGCGTCCTGGCGTTCTACGGCGGCGACGACTACCTGAAGGACCCCTGGAACGAGCCCTTCCAGTCCACGAAGCAGGCGGCGTCGGCGTTCAAGCCGTACGTGCTGGCCGCGTGGCTGCAGGCCGGCTACTCGCTCAAGAGCTTCGTGCCGGGCAACCAGACGGTGCCGAAGGAGCTGCCCGGTCAGCAGCCGGGCGGCATCAAGAACAGCCACAACGTCGGCGCGGCGGTCGACGTGGTGAAGGCGACGGCCCAGTCGGTCAACACCGCTTTCGTGTCGATGGCGTACAAGCTGCCCAACCAGCTTGACGACGTGAAAAACCTCGTCGAGGCGGCCGGCTTCAACCAGAAGCGCATGGACCAGGACGTCGACGAGCACCAGTACCAGTTCGCCATCGGCAGCGCCCTGGTGACGCCGGTCGAGCAGGCCGCGGGCTACGCGATGTTCGCCAACGGCGGCAAGTACACCCGCTACCACGTGGTCAAAGACGTCAAGCTGAACAACAAGGTGGCCTACGGGGAGCTGAAGAACTCCAAGTCGGTCATCGACGCCGGTGTCGCCGCCGACGCCACGGTCGCCATGCAGGAGGTGCTGCGCAGCGGCACCGCGGCGGGCAAGGGCCTGGGCAACCGGCCGGCGGCCGGCAAGACCGGCACCAACAACGACGAGAAGGAAGCCTGGTTCGTCGGCTACACGCCGCAGATCTCCACCGCGGTCGGTTTCTACCGCGAGGAGTGCCGGACGAAGAGCGGCAAGCTGGTCAAGCCGCGCTACGCCAACTGCCCGACCACGCCGAGCAGCAAGCCGAGCACCAAGTACAGCGACAACAACCCCTACACGACGGCCAAGGAAGTGTCCCTGGGCTTCGAGGGCGCCGGTCCGCCCACGCTGGCCTGGCAGAAGTTCATGCTGGCCGCGCACGCGAAACTCGAGGTCGAGCAGTTCCCCACCAAGGCCGAGGTCGGGCTGGCCGAGAACATCGTGCCGAGCCCGACGCCCACGCCGACGCCCACGCCCGAGAACCCGTTCGACAGCGGCGACGACCCGCTCGGTGACGGCGGCGGCCAGGAGTGTCTGGTCGCTCCGTGTGACGACCAGCCGGGCGACGACGTCACCATCGACGACGGCGGCCAGCCCGACTTCCCGCAGACGTCGGACGACTCGGGCGCCTCGGGCGGCGGCTCCCTGCCGGAGTCGAGATCGTCCGGGCGGCAGCACTGGTTCACCCGGCCTGAGGACCAGTGACGAGCACGGAGGTGCGCGCCCCGCTGGCGGCGCGCGCCATCCCTTATCTCCCCCTGGGCGTGATCGCCGCCCTGGGGGCGACCCTCGCGTACGTGGTGCGGCTGCCGTGCCGCACCGGCGGCTGGAACAACCAGGTCTCGACCTACACGAACTTCTGCTACACCGACATCTACCCGCTCTACTTCGACAGGGAGCTGGCCACCCAGAACCCCTACTTCGCCCACGTCGCCTTCGACAAGCAGGTCGAATACCCGGTCGTGCTGGGCGAGGTCATGCAGTTCTTCGCCTGGATCGTCCGGTGGGTGGAGCCCGACCAGGTCGCGCAGGCCGTCAAGTTCTACGACCTGACGGTCATCCTGCTCGGCATCTCGCTGGTGATCGGTGTCCTGCTGATGGCCGCGCTGGCCGGGCCGACGCGGCCGTGGGACGCGCTCTGGTACGCGATCTCGCCCGCCGTGGTGCTGGCCGCGTACATCAACTGGGACCTGGTCGCGGGCGCGTTGTCGATGGGCATGCTGCTGGCCTGGGCGCGGCGCCGGCAGGCGCTGGCCGGGGTGCTGCTCGGGCTGGCGATCGCCACCAAGTTCTATCCGCTGATGTTCGTGGGGGCGCTGTTCCTGCTCACCCTGCGCACCGCGCGATGGCGGCCGTTCCTGGTCACGATGGGCTCGGCGGTGGCGGTGTGGCTCGTGGTCAACGCGCCGTTCATGATCTTCGCCTGGGACGGCTGGCGCCGGTTCTACGTCTTCTCCCAGGAGCGCGGGGTCGACTGGGGCTCGCCCTGGTTGTTCTTCCAGAAGAAGGAGTGGGCGATCCTCGGCGAAGGTGACGTGAGCACGCTCGGCATGCTGGCGCTGGCCCTCCTGTGCCTGGGCGTCGCCGTGCTGACGCTGGCCGCGCCGCGCCGGCCCAGGCTGGCCCAGATCTGCTTCCTGGCGCTGGCCGCGTTCATGATGACGAACAAGGTGTGGTCGCCGCAGTTCGTGTTGTGGCTGGTGCCGTTCGCCGTGCTGGCCAGACCCAACTGGAAGCCGCTGGCGTTGTGGCAGCTCGCCGAGGTCTGGTATTTCGCCGCCATCTGGCTGTATCTGCTCTCCCAGCCGCCGCTCAGCCGCAATGACCTGGGCATCGGTGACGACACGTACTTCACCGCCGTCTGGGGACGGATCATCACCATCGGCATCATGATGGCGTTCGTCGTGCGGGACATCCTGCGGCCCGACAAGGACGTGGTGCGGCAGGGCGGCATCGACGACCAGACCGGCGGCGTGTTCGACGACGCGCGGGACCGGTTCACATTGGCGTCCGTACTGCGATGATCACTCGCTCTGCCCGGCGGGACGCTTTACTGCTCTGGCTCGGCTCGCGGGCGGGGATCGTGGTCGCCACGCTGCTCGGCGTGACGCTCGCCGACTATGTCGGCAAGTGGCGTAAGTGGGACAGCGGGCTGTTCATCACCATCGCCGAGTACGGGTACGACGGCGAGCCGGGCAAGACCCCGGACGATGGACTGCCCGCCTTCTTCCCCGGGCTGCCGATGCTGATGCGCGTGGTGCACCTGGTCGTTCCCGACTGGACGGCGGCCGGCCTGCTGATCTCGCTGGTCGCCGGGGCGGTGGCCATGGTGGCGCTGGCCCGGCTGGCCGAGCTCGAAGGCGCCTCCGGCTGGATGGCGGTGCTGGCGCTGCTGCTCTTCCCGATGGCGGTGTTCCTGGCCGCGGGATACAGCGAGTCGCTCTTCCTGGCCTTCGCCATCCCGGCGTGGCTGGCGGCGCGGCAGGGGCGCTGGCCGCAGGCCGTCATCCTGGCGGCCGGCGCCTCCTGCGTGCGGATCACGGGGTTGTTCCTGGCGCTCGCGCTCGTGGTGGAGTTCGTCACCGGCAGGGAGTCGCCGCGGCGGGCGGGGTGGCTGGTGCTGCCGGTCGTCCCGCTGCTGGCGTACTCGGTCTACCACTACCGCAGGTCGGGCGACTGGCTGGCGTGGAAGCACGCGCAGGAGGCCGGCTGGGGACGCGACTTCTCGTGGCCGTGGGAGGCATGGGGGACGACCTGGAACGCGGCGATGGGCCGTGACGACTTCGCGGTGGCCTTCCGGATGGAGATCATCGGGGCCGTGGTGGCCGTCGGCGTGGTGGTCTGGCTGCTGGTGTTGCGCAGGTGGGGCGAGGCCGTCTACACCGGGGCGCAGGCGGCGGCGCTGATGACGTCGGCGTACTACCTGTCGATCCCGCGCTCGTTGTTGCTGTACTTCCCGCTGTGGGTCCTGGTGGCCAAGGTCGCGACCAGGAGGGCGTGGGTGATGGCGCTCTACGCCCTGATCTCCGGGCCGCTCATGCTTGTCAACACCGCCCGTTTCCTCAGCGGCGCGTGGGCGGGCTGATGTCTATACCCACTCAGCGCTCTCGGTAATCCAGGGAAGTTATCCACAGGCTGTGTGTTTTCCCTAGAGGTTCTTCCGCAGGAACGCGATGTCCTCCGCCTGGCCGTCGCCGGGCGTCTCCACCACGATCGGCGCCCCCGCCGCCCGGCAGACCGCCAGGATGGCCTCGGGGTCGATCTTCCCCTTGCCCAGGTTGGCGTGCCGGTCGGCGCCGGAGTCGAAGTCGTCGCGCGAGTCGTTGCAGTGGACGAGGTCGATCCGGCCGGTGATGGCCTTGACCCGGTCGACCAGGTCGACCAGCTCCTCGCCGCCGGCGTGGGCGTGACAGGTGTCGAGGCAGAAGCCCACGTCGAAGCCGTCGAGCGCGTCCCACAACCGGGCGATGCGCTCCAGCTTGCGGGCCATCGCGTTGCCGCCGCCCGCGGTGTTCTCGATCAGCACCGGGATCGGGCACTCCATGCGCTCGAACACCTTGCGCCAGTTGTCGAACCCCGTCTGCGGATCGTCGTTCTTGCCGACGTGGCCGCCGTGCACGATCAAGCCCTTGGCGCCCAGGCCCGCGGCCGCCTTGAGGTGCTGCTCCAGCAGTTTGCGGCTGGGGATCCTGATGCGGTTGTTGGTGGTCGCCACGTTGACCAGGTAAGGGGCGTGCACGTAGATGTCCACACCCTCGACCGGCTTGGCGGGCAGCACGGGCTTGTCGTAACCCTGGGGATCACCGAGGAAGAACTGCACCACCTCGGCTCCCACCGCCTCGGCGTGGGCCGCGGGGTCGTCCTGATCGACATGAGCTCCGATGCGCACCATGTCAAAAAGCTTATCCGTTTGTGCACAGCGCGTTCGGGAAGACGCCAGGCACCCCCTACACGAGGAGAACGATATGAGCCGCTGGCGCTTACGAGCGCTCGTCGTCTTGGTCTACGTCATCATCGGCATCTACGTCGGCTGGGTCTACGACTACATCACCCCCGGGTTGCTCAAGGATCTCGCGGAGGCCCTGCTCGCGGTCTTCCTGTGGTTCCTCGTCCTGCTCGGCATCGACCTGCACATCGGCGCATGAGTCATATATCGCGACGGCCCCGGCGGATCCGCCGGGGCCGTTGATCACGGCTTGCCCACGTGTTCTACGGGTGTGGCAGGAAGCCGCCGTGCGCGATGCCGAGGGCGGCGGCGATGAACGAGCCCACGAGCCCGATGATGTTGAACGTGCGCTGCGGCGTGGTCGCCGAGACATACTGCGAATAGAGCCCGGTGCCGAAGCCGAGCGTGCCGATCCACGACGAGATCGCGTGCGCGGAGGTCCAGAACGTGGAGACGAAGGCCACCAGGCCGCAGACCAGCGTGGCGATGGCCAGAACGTTCTCGACCGGGTGCGAACGCCCGTCCGTGTTGAGCGTGAGCTTGAGCCGCTCCGTCTTGGAGGGATGAAGCACGTGTGGCACAGCCACCACCCCCTTGGTTTCCTACAGGCCTTCCCACCTACTGGCGGCTGGTAACCTGGGCACGCTGCGTTGTGATGGGTGATCCATCGCGCCGGGGTGCCGAAAGGGGCGCTTCCGGGTTAAACGTCAGCGTCCTCCTGTCACGGCAGAGTGTCGTGACCGCAAGAGTCCAGAGGAGGTTGGAGTCCCGCATGCGTCGTTACGAAGTAATGGTCATCCTGGACCCTTCGCTCGATGAGCGCACTGTCGCGCCGTCCCTCGATCAGTTCCTCACCGTGGTCCGCACCGACGGCGGCACCGTGGAGAAGGTCGACGTCTGGGGCCGGCGCCGTCTGGCCTACGACATCGACAAGAAGTCCGAAGGCATCTACGCCGTCATCGACCTGTCCGCGGAGCCCGCGACGGTCAAGGAGCTCGACCGGCAGATGAACCTCAACGAGGGCATTCTGCGTACCAAGGTCCTGCGTCCGGACGTGCACTAACCCCGGCTTTTTGTCGGGGGACACCCGTACTCTGAGCCGTAACCCAAGCGAAGGCGTGCAGGAAGGCGAGCGCTAGCCATGGCAGCAGGCGACACCGTAATTACCATCGTCGGCAACCTCGTCGACGACCCGGAGCTGCGCTTCACCCCTACGGGGCAAGCGGTGGCTCGATTCCGCATCGCGTCCACTCCGCGGTTCATGGATCGTCAGACCAACGAGTGGAAAGACGGCGAGAGCCTCTTCCTGACCTGCAACGTGTGGCGGCAGGCGGCGGAGAACGCCGCCGAGAGCCTCCAGCGCGGCATGCGGGTCATCGTGCAGGGGCGGCTCAAGCAGCGGTCTTACGACACCAAGGAAGGCGAGAAGCGCACGGTCTACGAGGTCGAGGTCGACGAGGTCGGCCCGTCTCTGCGTAACGCCACGGCCAAGGTCAACCGCACCTCCCGTCAGGGTGGCGGCGGTGGCGGCGGCTTCGGCGGCGGCCCTGCCGACGACCCGTGGGCCTCCGCGTCGCCCGCCTCGCCTCAGGGCGGCGGCGGTTTCAGCGGCGGCGGTGGCGGCGGGTTCGGCGGCGGCGGCGGCCAGCAGAGCGGGGGCGGCCAGCAGAGCGGCGGCTTCGGCGGCGGCGGCGGCGACTTCAGCGACGAACCGCCTTTCTAAACCAGTCCCATCAGTCCGAGTCCATTCCCGCTCGAAAGGCGGGGCTCTGAAAGGAGCACCACGATGGCCAAGCCGGCACTGCGCAAGCCCAAGAAGAAGGTTTGCCTGTTCTGTCACGACAAGATCTCCTACGTCGACTACAAGGACACGGCGCTGCTGCGGAAGTTCATCTCCGACCGCGGCAAGATCCGTGCCCGCCGGGTGACGGGCAACTGCACCCAGCACCAGCGCGACGTGGCGACCGCGATCAAGAACGCCCGTGAGGTGGCTCTGCTGCCTTACACGAGCACCGCGCGCTAAGGAGGCCTGCCGATATGAAGCTCATCCTCACCAACGAGGTCTCCGGCCTCGGTGCCCCCGGCGACGTCGTCGAGGTCAAGGACGGCTACGGCCGTAACTACCTCATCCCGCGCGGCTACGCCATGCGCTGGACTCGCGGAGCCGAGAAGCAGATCGACACGATCAAGAAGGCACGTGACGCTCGCGAGATTCGCGACCTTGGCACCGCCAAGGAGGTCGCCGGCCAGATCGGCGCCCTGCGCGTGCGCCTGGCGACCCGCGCGGGCGACTCCGGCCGCCTGTTCGGCTCGATCACCACGGGCGACATCGCCGACGCGGTCAAGGCCGCCGGCGGCCCGATTCTCGACCGCCGCCGCATCGAGATCGTTAACCCGATCAAGAGCGTCGGCTCGCACAAGGTGACCGTCAAGCTCCACCCGGAAGTGTCCGCTTCCGTGGATGTCGAGGTTGTCGGGAGCTGATCCCTCGTCAGAAGGCTCCTCTCCGTTCAGGGGAGGGGCCTTTTGCGTGCGCGGAGCTCCGCGCACGCAGGGGCTTTGTGCGTGCGCGGAGGTTCGCCGTTCAGGGGGCGTGTTGCGGGCGCGGGCCCGCGCTGCCCGCCGTGGGCAGGGGCGCCCGTGGGCGTTATTCCCTATTCGGGCGGCGTAGAATGCCTTCGTTCTTTCGCGCATTCCCCCTGGAGGCTTGGCCATGGCCCGTCCCCTCATGCTGCTCGCGCTGGCCACCGGGCTGGCCGTGGCCATCGTCGGTTGCGCGCCCGTCGACGACGCGGCGACCACGACGTCGGCCGCCCCCACGACGGCCGACGCTTGCGCCAAGGAGCAGCTCAAGGTCGTCACCGCCGGCAAACTGACCATCGCCACCGACAAGCCGGCCTTCGAGCCCTGGTTCAAGGACGACGATCCGGCCAACGGGCAGGGCTTCGAGAGCGCCGTGGCGTTCGCGGTGGCGGGCGAGCTGGGGTTCGACCGCAGCGAGGTGCAGTGGAGCACCGTCAAGTTCGACTCGGCGTTCGCGCCCGGCGAGAAGCAGTTCGACTTCGACGTCAACCAGGTCTCGATCACCCCGAAGCGGGCGGAGGTCGTCGACTTCAGCAAGGGCTATTACACGGTCAAGCAGGCCGTCGTCGCCGTCGAGGGCGGCAAGTTCGCCGGGGCCAAGAGCCTGGCCGAGCTGAAGGACGCGAAGATCGGCGTACAGGTGGGGACGACCTCGCTGGACGCGGTCAAGAACGTCATCAAGCCCTCCGACGACCCCAACGTCTACAACGAGCAGGTCGACGCGGTGAACGCGCTCAAGAACAAGCAGGTGGACGCGATCGTCGTGGACCTGCCGACCGCGTTCTACGTGACGGCCGCGCAGGTCGAGAAGTCCAAGATCGTGGGTCAGTTCAGCTCGACCGGCGGCACGCCCGAGGAGTTCGGGCTGGTCATGGAGAAGGGCAGCACGCTCAAGCCGTGTGTCGACAAGGCCGTGGACGCGCTGAAGTCGAAGGGTGAGTTGGCCAAGATCGAGCAGGAGTGGCTCGGCTCGGCGGCGGGCGCTCCCGAGCTTCAATGAGCGAATGGGTCAAGTCCGAGCGGCAGGCCGAGCGCGAGCGGGTGCGCAGGTCCCACGCCCGCCGCTCGGCCTCGATCGCGACGGCCTCGACGATCGTCTTCATCGTCTTGGCCGGCTGGATCGCCACGACGTCACCCGGCTGGCCTCGGGTGCGGGACACCTTCTTCAGCCTCAGCCACTTCACCGACGCGCTGCCCGACGTGCTGGACGGGTTCCTGCTCAACATCAGGATCTTCCTGATCGCCGAGCCGCTGATCCTGGTCGTCGGGTTGCTGGTCGCGCTGGCCAGGGGGATCAGGACGCCGGCGTTCTTCCCGATCCGGGCGCTGGCGACGCTCTACACCGACATCTTCCGCGGCGTGCCGACGATCCTGGTGATCTACCTGGTCGGGTTCGGGCTGCCCGCGCTGCGGCTGCAGGGTATTCCCACCGACCTGGCGACGCTGGGCATCATCGCGCTGACGCTGTCCTACGGCGCGTACGTCGCCGAGGTGTTCCGCTCCGGCATCGAGTCCATCCATCCCAGTCAGGTGGCGGCGGCCCGCTCGCTCGGGCTGAGCCACGTCAAGACCATGCGGTTCGTGGTGTTGCCGCAGGCCACCCGCAGGGTGGTGCCGCCGCTGCTGAACGACTTCGTCTCCCTGCAGAAGGACACGGCCCTGGTCTCCACCATCGGGCCGCTGGAGGCGATCAGGCAGGCGCAGATCCACGTGGCCGGCTCGTTCAACTACACGCCCTATCTGGCGGCGGCGTTGTTGTTCCTGCTCTGCACGATCCCCATGGCCAGGTTCACCGACCATCTGGCCGCCCGCACGCGCAGGAGGCGGGGCGCATGAGCCTGCTGACCATCGACGGGGTGTGGAAGAACTTCGACGGGCACAACGTGCTGCGCGGCGTCGACCTGGAGGTGCGCCCGCATGAGGTGGTGAGCCTGATCGGGGCCTCGGGCTCGGGCAAGTCCACGCTGCTGCGCTGCGTCAACCTCCTGGAGACGGTGGACGACGGCGCGATCCTGCTCGACGGCGAGGAGATCACCGATCCGCGGGTGAACGTCGACGACGTGCGCAAGCGGCTGGGCATCGTCTTCCAGGCCTTCAACCTCTTCCCGCACATGACCGTGCTGGACAACATCACGCTGGCGCCCCGCCGGGTGCACGGGGTGGCCAAGGGGGAGGCAGAGGAGCAGGCACGCGACCTGCTGGCCAGGTTCGGGCTGGCGGACAAGGCGCGGGCCTATCCCGACCAGCTCTCCGGCGGGCAGCAGCAGCGGGTGGCCATCATCAGGGCGCTGGCCACGCGGCCCAGGCTGATGCTGCTCGACGAGGTCACCTCGGCGCTCGACCCGCAACTCGTGGTGGAGGTGCTGCAGATCATCAGGGAGCTCAAGGAGTCGGGCATGACGATGATCCTCACCACCCATGAGATGGGCTTCTGCCGCGACATCTCGGACACGGTGTGTTTTCTCGACGGTGGTGTGCTGCTGGAGAAGGGGCCGGCCGAGAAGATCTTCACCGAGCCGGAGCATCCCAGGACCAGGGAGTTCCTGCGCAGCGTGCTCCAGTCGGGGCGGTTCTAGCGGCGGTGCCGGCCGCGGGCCGCCTCCATGGGGGTCCTGGGCTGGGCGAGCAGGCTGTGGCGGCGGCCGTACACGAGGTAGACCAGCAGGCCGAAGGCCATCCACAGGGCGAACCAGGCCCAGGTCAGCACCCGCAGGTTGACCATGAGCCAGAGCGTGGCCACCAGCGAGAGCGCCGGCAGTAGCGGCGAGAGCGGCACCCGGAAGCCCCGCTCCAGGTCCGGCATGCGCCGCCGCATCGTGATCACCCCCGCGGCCACGAAGAGGAACGCGAACAGCGTCCCGATCACCACCAGCTCCTGCATCATGAGCACCGGGACGAACTCCGCCAGCACGATCGCCACGACCCCGATCACCAGCGTCACCCGTGTGGGCGTGTGGTAGCGGCGGCTCACGGACGCCAGGCCACGGGGGATGAGGCCGTCGCGCGCCATCGAGAAGAGCACCCGCGTCTGCCCCACGATCAGCACCAGGACCACGGTCGTCAGGCCGAGCACCGCGCCCGCGTCGATGACGTGCACCATCCAGTCCACGCCGACCACCCGGAACGCGCTGGACAGCGGCGCCGCCACCGAGATCTTGGTGTACGGCACCATGCCCACCATGACCAGGGCCACCGCCAGGTAGATGACGGTGGCGATCACCAGGCTGCGGATCATGCCCCGCGGCACGGCCCTGGGCGCGTTCGCGGTCTCCTCGGCGGAGGTGGCCACGATGTCGAACCCGATGTACGCGAACGCGATCGCCGAGGCCGCCGCGAAGATCCCGGCCCAGCCGAACGCCTGGCTGTGCCCCGCGAACATCTCCAGCACGGTCCCCGGCGCGGCCGGCAGCGCCTTGGGCGCGACGTGGAAGTCGCCGAAGTTCCCCATGTCGATGTGCGGCAGGCCCACGACGATGACCGCGCCGACGGCCAGCAGCTTGGCCGCCACCATGACCCACAGGGCACGCAGCCCGACCCGCGCGCCCAGGGCCACGATGCCGGTGAGCAGCACGAGAAGCACGAGGACGAGCACGTCGGCGACGGCCTCCTCGTGCGGCACCCGCACGCCGAAATGGGTGATCGCCCCGACCGCGATCGAGCCCCAGGCCCTGGCCACGACGGCGGCGGCGAACTGCAGCTCCAGGATCAGCGCCCAGCCGATGATCCAGGCCCAGACCTCGCCGAAGATGACGTACGTGAAGGTGTAGGCGCTGCCGGAGGTCGGCATCGTGGACGACAACTCGGCATAACACAGGCAGGCGAGCAGGCACGCGATGCCCGCGATCATGAAGGACAGGATCACCCCGGGGCCGGCCGTGGTGGCCGCCTGCCGCCCGGCGATGGAGAAGATGCCCGCGCCGATCATCACGCCGAGCCCGAGCACGATCAGGTCGGCCGGACGGTAGATCTCGGCCAGGCTGTGCCGGGCGCCGGTGCGTAAGCCGGCCGCCTCTGACGGTGGAAGTCGTCGCAGAATCGTGGACAAGGGCCACCCCGCTCAGGGAACCCGCCCACCATGTCTTACCATGTGGACAACCTCAAGCACGGAAGGGTCACGCCCCGGTCACCAGCCAGGCAGTGCCGGCGGCCCGGCGGACCAGGGTGATCCACCGCGCGATCATCCACACGCCGAGCGCGCACCACAGAGCGACGACCCCGAACCGGGCCGCCACCAGCGCGGCGGGCAGGTACGCCAGCGTCGTCCACACGCCCGCCCAGGCGAGATACCGCTGGTCGCCCGCGCCGATGAGCACGCCGTCGAGCACGAACACGATGCCGCAGATCGGCTGGAACAGCGCCACCGGCCACATCAGGGCCAGCAGCAGCTCGGCGACCTGCGGATCGGCGTCGAACAGCCCCGGCAGCACCGGGCGGGCGACGACGACGAGCAGGCCGAGCACGACGCCGCACCACAGGCCCCACCGGACCATGCGCGCGGTCGCCTCCTTGGTGGCCGCGACGTCCCCGGCGCCGAGCGAGCGTCCCGTGATGGCCTGCCCGGCGATGGCGATGGCGTCCAGGGCGAAGGCGAGCAGCGTCCACACCTGGGTGGCGATGGCGTACGCGGCCAGCTCGGCCTCGCCCAGCCTGGTGGCGATCACGGTGGCCGCCAGCAGCACGATCCGCAGGCACACGGTACGGATGAGCAGCGCGAACCCGGTCGTACCCGCCTGCCTGACCCCGTCCAGACCCGGTAGCAACGACGTCCCCAGCCGCCGCGCGCCCCTGGCCACCACGGCGAGGTAGACGAGCGCGCCGAGCGTCTGGGCCAGCACGGTGCCCCAGGCCGACCCCGCGATGCCCCAGCCCAGCCCCAGCACGAACCACGCGTTGAGCGCCGCGTTCAGCGCGAACGACCCCACCGCGACGACCAGCGGCGTGACCGTGTCCCGCAGCCCCCGCAACACCCCGGTGCCGGCCAGCACCACCAGCATGCCGGGCGTGCCGAGCAGGCTGATCCGCAGGTACGTCACCGCCTGCGCGCTCTGCTCCGCACTCGCCCCGAACCACGCCACGACGGCGGGCGCCAGCGGCCAGAACACCGCGATGAGCGCCACGCCGATGCCCAGCGCCAGCCAGATCCCGTCCACCCCGCTGCGCATGGCCCGCGTGTGCTGGCCGGCCCCCGACAGGCGGGCCACGGACGCTGTGGTGCCGTAGGCGAGGAAGACGCACAGGCTCACCAGGGTGGTCAGGACCGTGCCCGCCACCCCCAGAGCCCCCACTGCCGTAGTGCCCAGCCCGTGCCCCACGATGGCGTAGTCGGCCAGCAGGAAGAGCGGCTCGGCCACCAGCGCGCCGAACGCGGGCACGGCGAGCCGCAGGATCTCCCGGTCTCTAGTGGTAAGGGGCATCTGTCTATTATGACCCTTACACGGCGTGTCGGCGAAACTTTCTTTCCTCCACAGCCGGTGGATAGCGTTTCCGCAGGTAGGAGCCGGTCTGTGGATATCGCCCAAGAGTTATCCCCAGGTCCGTCCACAGGCCTTTCACACCCTGGGCGCGATCGTGCACAGCTTGACCACAACGTTATCCACAGGCTGCGTTGCCGATGGACTCCGACTCCGCGAAACTGTCAGCCCGGTCGGCTACATGTGGGGGTGGTGCGACCGTCGGCTGTTCGAGGGGGCACAGTGTGAGCAATGACGGAGATACGGGCGCGGGCCCTGGTTTTGAGCGCACACCCCCGCACAACATCGACGCGGAGCAGTCCGTGCTCGGCGGCATGTTGTTGTCCAAGGACGCCATCGCCGACGTCGTGGAGATCCTGCGGTCCGACGACTTCTACCGCCCCGCCCACCAGATGGTCTACGACGTCATCACCGACCTCTACGGCAGGGGCGAGCCCGCCGACGCGGTGACCGTCTTCGACGAGTTGCAGAAGCGCGGCGAGATGGCCCGGGTGGGCGGCGCCGCCTATCTCCACACCCTCACCGCCGTCGTGCCGACCGCGGCCAACGCCGGCTACTACGCCAAGATCGTCAGAGAGCAGGCCATCCTCCGCCGCCTCATCGAGGCCGGCACCCGCATCGTCTCCTTCGGCTACGGCGGCCAGAACGAAGAGGTCGACGACCTCGTGGACCGCGCCCAGGCGGAGATCTACAAGGTCACCGAGCGCCGCACCTCCGAGGACTACGCGCCGCTGGCCGACATCATGCCCGGCGCCCTCGACGAGCTGGAGGCCATCGGCAGCCGGGGCGGCCAGATGGTCGGCGTCCCCACCGGCTTCCAGGACCTCGACCAGCTCACCAACGGCCTCCACCCGGGCCAGATGATCGTCGTGGCCGCCCGCCCGGCCATCGGCAAGAGCACCCTCGGTCTAGACTTCGCGCGCTCGGCGGCGATCAAGCACGGGATGACCACGGTCATCTTCTCGCTGGAGATGTCCCGCAACGAGATCACCATGCGCCTGCTCTCCGCGGAGGCCCGCGTGGCGCTGCACGCCATGCGCTCCGGCATGATGGGCGACGACGACTGGACCCGCCTGGCCCGCCGGATGAGCGAGGTGGCCGAGGCGCCGCTGTTCATCGACGACTCGCCCAACATGTCGATGATGGAGATCAGGGCCAAGTGCCGGCGGCTCAAGCAGCGCAACGACCTGCGGTTCGTGGTCATCGACTACCTCCAGCTCATGAGCTCGCCGAAGAAGACCGAGAGCCGCCAGAACGAGGTCTCGGAGATCTCCCGTGCCATCAAGCTGCTGGCCAAGGAGCTGGAGGTGCCCGTCATCGCGATCTCCCAGCTCAACCGTGGTCCCGAGCAGCGCACCGACAAGCGCCCCGCGGTCAGCGACCTGCGTGAGTCGGGGTGCCTGACGGCGGACACGCGAGTCCTGCGGGCCGACACGGGCGCGGAGACGTCGCTGGGCGAGCTGCTGGAGTCCGGCGCGCGCGACGTTCCCGTCTGGTCGCTGGATGAGAAGTTGCGGCTCGTGCGGCGCACCATGACGCACGTCTTCCCCAGCGGCACGAAGGAAGTGTTCAGGCTGCTGCTGACGTCGGGCCGGGAGATCAAGGCGACGGCCGGCCACCCCTTCATGACCTACGAGGGCTGGCGGCCACTGGGGGAGATCGGCCCGGGTGCCCGCCTCGCCGTCCCGCGCCACGTCCCGGCCCCCCGGGACCTGCAGGAGTGGTCTGAGGGCGAGGTCATCCTGCTCGGAGGCAGTCCTGGCGGTCAGGAGCGATGCGTTCCCCAGGGGGTCTTCTCCCTGCCCAAAAGGCAGATCGCCCTGTTCATCCGGCACCTGTGGACGACCGGCGGACGCGTCTGGTGGGACGAGGAGCAGAGCCGGTCGCGGATCTCCTACGCCTCGGCGAGCCGGCGCCTGATCGACGACGTCGCGCGTCTGCTCCTCCGGTTCAACGTGATGACGCGCGTCGAGACGACACAGCAGGGCGACCATCGGCTGTACGTCGACGACGCGTCCAACCAGCTGCGCTTCCTGGACGAGGTGGGCGTGCCCGGCGACCAGGCCGCTCGCTGCGTGTCGGCACTGCGGGCGGCCAAGGGCGGCCCGGACCTCGACACGGTCCCGCGCGAGGTCTGGGACCGCGTCCGCGGCGCGCTGGCCGACCAGGACCTGACCGGCTCAGGACTCCTGGTGAAGCAGCGGCCCGGCCGGGAGCGGCTGGGCCGGGTGGCGGCGATCCTGGACGACGCTCAGATGGACATGCTGGCGACGAACGACGTCTTCTGGGACGAGATCGCCTCGATCGAAAGCCTGGGGGAGCAGCCGGTCTATGACGCCACGGTGCTGGGCACCCACAACTTCGTGGCCAACGGCATAGCCGTGCACAACAGCATCGAGCAGGACGCCGACATGGTCATCCTGCTGCACCGGGAGGACGCCTACGAGCGGGAGTCGCCGAGGGCGGGTGAGGCCGACCTGATCGTGGCCAAGCACCGTAACGGCCCGACGGCCACGGTGACGGTGGCGTTCCAGGGCCACTACAGCCGTTTCGTCGACATGGCCCAGCACTAATCCCCCGTTGTGCAGGGTCTCAACGATCTTGGCACCGATCTGGCACATGTGCCAGATCGGTGAGACAGCCTTTCGGTGAGGGGGTGTCTCTGAGTACTGGCTTTGATCCTTTCGTGCATGGGCCGGAGCTGGGATACCAAGATCCAGTCCTTGATCTTGCCGGGATGGCCTGGCTTCCAGCGTCGGCCCGCCCCCCGGGGGCGGTCGAACCTCGTCGGTGACCATCCGGCCGGCCGGTCGTCGGGCAACGTGTCGGCTATGTCAATCGGTCGTGCCGGCGTGCACGGCGATGATTCGCCAGCCGTGCGTCTCGCTGTACAGCCAAGTACGGGTGTAGCGCATCCTGGCCGCGAACGGCGTACCGGAGACGGTCCCTTCGACGGTGCCGAGAAACCACGTCACCCCGGTGCGCCCATCGGCGAGCACGGTCAACTCCTCCTCGGCCACCCTCGTCATCACCTGAGTCCGAGTGCGGTGCAGCTCCAGGTCGTCCGCCTTGGTCGCAACGTTCGCACCGAAGGTAAAGATCAGCCGATCATCCAGCAGCCGATCCAGCGCCTCGACATCTCCAGCGAGCTGCGCGGCCTGGAGCCGGCGCTCGGCGTCCCGCAAGTCCTCCATCATGAGGTCCACCCTCCCAGCCGGCGCCGTATCCGCGCCAGGACGTTCACGCTCGGCTGATCTTTGCGGTCCGATCCAGGGACTCCGATCGCCACCAGGCATTCCTTCAGGACACGTATCCGAGCGCCAAGCAAATCGCCACAGCCTGCGGAACCACGAGCGAGCACATCCGCTACATCCTCGATGAGCACCCCGTCGATCGACCGATCCTGACCATCAGCCCGTCCGGAGACGTGGCCTGGCCACTCGCGCATCCGGTGACGGCCGTCCTGCTCTGGTCGGCCGCGCTGCTGGTGATCTTCGTTCCGCTGTCGCTCCGCGCCTACATGCGCAGAGGACGCTGAATGCTCCAGGCAGCAGCGGTCATGAAGTGCTCTGACCGCGCTCGACGGCTCCGACGGGCTCGGAGGTCGTGGGGGTGCCGGGGGCCGGGCGGTCGTAGATGCCGACCGCCCATTCGCCGGGCCGCTCGCCGACCTCCGCCGAGAGACGTTCGAGCACGTCCGGGTGGGAAAGCGCGGCACCAGCGGCCCGCTCGTCGCACGTTGCCGACTTCGTGAACCGCAGGCAGCGGCCGAGCTCCTCGGCGACCCTGACAACAGGCGCGTCCGAGGGGAAGACCCACACCTGTATCGCATGCGGGCCCTTGAGCCATCCGGAGGGCGCGGAGAGCCGGTCGTGGTGTCCGCCCACCCCATCTCCGCACCGTCCGGACGTGCCGCCCGGTTCACCGCTCTTGAGCGGGGACGAGACGACCACCCAGGCTTGAGGATCGCCGCAGACCACCTTGTAGCCGGTAGAGACACTTGCCGGCGTGAACGTCACGGTCCGGTCGACGCCCGTGGTGTTGAAGCGCTGGGAGTGGATGAGGGAAAGGCTGAACCGTTCGGCTCCCAGCACCACGGGGAAACTCTCGGGCAGTGCCGGGGCCGCCTCGACCCGCGCCGAGCTGGGTGGCTGTGCCACCACGGCCCGGTCCGTCCGGACGGGGCCCGTCAGAAGGACGGCGGCGGTGGCGGTGACGGCCAGCGCCGCCCCGACGCTCAGCGCACGCCGGGCCCGGCGCGTCCGGCGGCCTCGCCGGATGATCGCGTCGAGGTGGGGGACCGGCTCCCGGCCGGTCGCGTGGTGGGCGTGCTTCTCCAGGAGCGTGCGCAGGTTGCTCTCCGTAGGCCTCATCGCTGGAGCTCCTCCAGGTTCATGGTGCGGATGTCTGGATCGACCCGGAGACGGGTCAGGGCCCTGCTGAGCTGGCTCTTGACCGCGCCCAGCGAGCAGCCGACGAGGTCGGCGACCTGGGTGAGCGTCCGCCCCTCGAAGTAGTGCAGGACGATCACCGCCCGTTGGCGTGACGACAGGGTGCCGATGGCGTTCCACAGAGCCGCCCGGTCGTCCACCGCAGCGGCCTGGTCATGCGGATCGGCCGTCTCGGGCAGGGTCTCGGCCGGCACCTCACCGCGCCACAGCCGGCGCCACCACGAGGCGTGGGTGTTCACGATGATGCGATAGACGTACGGATCGGGGTTGCCTTCGATCCGTCGCCAGGCCACCCAGGCCTTGGCCAGCGCAGTCTGTACCAAGTCCTCGGCCGCGCCCCAGTCCCGGGTAAGGAGGTACGCCATCCGGCACAGCCGTAGATGGCGATGCGCCACGTACTCGGCGAACCCGTCGTCCATCAGTCATCTCCGTCTCATCGTCTCCAGCGATGACTACTACGTGGGAGGCGGATTCGGATGACAGGCGTTCATGTCGAAGCTCAGCCGGTTCGATGGCTGCTGGATCATGACAAGCTCACCGATGTGGTTCAGCTGCTCCCCGGGTGGACCGGCGATCGGTGCTCCTCGTGAGCGTCACTGTGAGGCGGCGGCGTCGTAGGCGTCGCGGGCGTGGACGACGGCCGTACGGTGGCGTTCGGCCCACCCGGTGAGGCCGAGCAGGTGGTCGTACAGCTCGCGGGCCATATCGGTGGCGACGTACTCGACCTTGGGCGGCACCGTGGGGTAGACGGTGCGCGTCAGGAGGCCGTCGCGCTCCAGATTGCGCAGGGTGAGCGTGAGCATGCGCCGGCTGATGCCCTTGATCGCGCGCTCCAGCTCGGTGAAGCGCACCGGTCCGCGGGTCGCCTCCATCAGGATGCCGATGCTCCACTTGCCACTCACCCGGCCGAGCACGTCGAGAACAGTGCACGCTTCCCCGCCGTCGACCTGGTCGGGAACACAGGTGTTCCGCTGTGACATAAATGTCCCTTCTTCCGCCGGCGTCCCCGGTTACAGATGATGGTCACTGTAACAATGTGTTCACCTATGGAGGTCAGAGCCTTATGTCGATCACGTTCGACGACGCCACGCGGAAGTTGCTCGACGACAGGAACTTCGCGACGGTCGCGACCTTGAACGCCGACGGCGGGCCGCAGACGTCGATGGTGTGGATCCTGCGTGAGGGCGACACGGTGCTGTTCTCCAGCACCCGCGAGCGGCACAAGGTCCGCAACCTTGCCCGGGACCCGCGGGTCAGCCTGACCGTCTTCGACAACGCCAACCCTTACCGCACTGTGGAGGTGCGCGGCACCGTCGAGCTGGTCGAGGATCGCGATCGTGCCGTCCAGCTGGCGGTCTCGCACAAGTACCTGGGCGAGGACCCGCCGCCCGACCCCGAGCACACGGTACGCGTGGTCGTCTGCGTCACTCCCCACAAGGTGACCAGCTTCTCGGTCTGATCGCGCCCCGCCACGACCTCTCGGGCAGCACAGTTGTTCGTGCCCAGCGACCGCGCTCACCTCCGAGCCCCACACCGTTGCGGACATTATGTGACGGAGCAGACAGTTCTTCCCGGGATGGCGTTCGATCACTTCGTTGCTGCAACAGATGAGTGAGCGAAGGGAAAGAACGCCATGACCATCCTCGTCGCCTATGACGGTTCGGCCGACTCGCGCAGCGCCATCGAGTTCGCCGCCAAGCATCTCGCCGCCGAGCCCACCCTTGTCGTGACCGTGTGGGAGCCGCTGCTCGTGCAGCTCAAGAAGTACCCGCTGGCCGCGGGCGCGCTCGACGCCGACACCGAGGACGCGGCGCACGCCCAGGCGGACCAGCTCGCCAAGGAGGGCGCCGAGCTGGCCCTCGCGGCGGGGCTCGCCGACGTGACCTATCGGGCGGTCGCCGACAACGAGTCGATCTGGAAGACGATCGTGGACGTGGCGGACGAGATCGACGCGTCGCTGATCGTCACGGGGTCGCGGGGGCTGGCCGGGGTCAGGTCGGTGCTGCTCGGCAGCGTCTCCAACCACGTGCTGCACCACGCGCGCCGGCCGACCCTGATCGTCCCGCCGCCGAAGCCCCCCGCGAAGGCGTAGCCCCCCGCGAAGGCGTAGGCCGCACGCTTCTCGCCGGCCAGCCGAAGGCCCGTCAGGAGCCGGACGCCGTCAGGGCCGAGGGTGCGGCGCAGTAGCTCTTCTCCGGCGGGCAGAGCCGGGTGTCGATGCGACGGGCGCCCGGCCCTTCGTCCCCCAGCCGGTCGTGCGGGTTGGCCACCGGGCACCGGTCCAGCGACAGGCAGCCGCACCCTATGCAGTCGGTGAGGTCGTCACGCAGCCGCTGGAGCTGCTCGATGCGGTCATCCAGCTCGCCTCGCCACGCGGCCGACAACCGGGCCCAGTCCTCGCGGGTGGGCGTGCGCTCGTCCGGCAGCTCCGCCATCGCGTCCTTGATGGTCTTCAGCGGGATGCCGAGGCGCTGGGCCAGCCGGATGAACGCCACCCGGCGCAGGCTGTCACGCGAGTAACGGCGCTGGTTCCCGGCCGTACGGCGGCTCGTGATCAGGCCCTTGCCCTCGTAGAAGTGCAGGGCGGACACGGCGACGCCACTGCGTTCCGCGAGCTCGCCGACGGTGAGCTCCTTGGAGTTCCAGGCCACCTTGGTCATACCTTGAGATTACTTGAGGGTCCGCTCGAAGAACGTCTCCAGGACGACGACCGTCCGCGTCCTCTTGTGGTCCGCCTGATTATGGTGGACGCCATGACGGACACGATCCCCACTGAGTTCGAGGTGCTCGACGAGCGGTTCGCCGCGATCGGCGGCGACGACCGGACCGAGCGGCTGCACACCGGCACCCGCTGGGCCGAGGGCCCCGTTTACTTCCCGGCCGGCCGGTTCCTGGTCTGGAGTGACATCCCCAACGAGCGGATGTTGCGCTGGGACGAGATGACCGGCGCGGTGGGCCCGTTCCGCCTGCCCTCCGGCTACGCCAACGGCAACACCCTCGACCGCGAGGGCCGGCTGGTCACCTGCGAGCAGGGCAACCGCCGCGTCACCAGGACGGAGCACGACGGCTCGATCACGGTGATCGCCGACCGCTGGGAGGGCAAGCGGCTCAACAGCCCCAACGACGTGATCGTCCGCTCCGACGGCTCCGTCTGGTTCACCGACCCGCCCTACGGCATCAGCAGCGACTATGAGGGCGTCGCCGCCGAGCAGGAGATCGACGGCTGCCACGTCTACCGCGCCGATCCGGTGACGGGCGAGGTGCGCATCGTGGCCGGCGACTTCGTCCGGCCCAACGGCCTGGCCTTCTCGCTCGACGAGAGCCGCCTCTACGTGGCCGACACGAGGGCGCGGCATCTGCGGGTGTTCGACGTGCGCGCGGACGGCACCCTGACCGGCGGCAAGGTCTTCGCCGAGGGCACCGACCAGGACAACTTCGACGGTGTGCGGCTCGACAACACCGGCCGCGTCTGGGCCGCGGCGGGCCGGGCGGTGCTCTGCCACGACCCCGACGGCACCCTGATCGGTCGGCTGAATCTGCCGGAGGCCGTGGCCAACCTGGTCTTCGGCGGGCTCAAGCGCAACCGCCTGTTCATCACGGCCTCCTCCTCGCTCTACTCCCTGATGACCAACGTCACGGGCGCGCGCCCGGTCTGGGCCGGACGCTAGCCTCACTCCCACCTGAACAAGCGCACGGCCAGTCCGCCGAAGATCACCAGAGCGGCGGCCACCACCACCAGATGCAGGAGTTGCGGGGCCTGTCCCGCCCAGGTGTCCCTGAGCATCTGCGTGAACGGTCCGGCCACCGAATAGTCGCTGACCGTGCGGAGCGCGTCCGGCATCAGGTCACGCGGCAGCCACATCCCGCCCAGGAACATGAGCGGGAACATCACCGCCGACCCGATGCCGGGAGCGACTCTGCCGTTGGGCGCCACGGCGGCGATCACCAGCCCCATGGACATCAGCGCCGCGGTGCCGAGCAGGAAGACCAGGATGAATCCGGCCCACTGCCGCGGCGCCGACGAGCCGAACATCACCGAGCCCGCCACGATGAGGAGCACCGTGGAGATGGCCCCCACGGCCAGGTTGATGAGCAGTTGGGTGCCCAGCAGCCGCGCCGGGTGCACCGGCGTGGTGGACATCCGCCGCAACACGCCCCGCTCGCGGTATCCGGTGAGCACCGTGGGCACCACGCTGAACGCCATCATCAGCAGCGCGAGGAGCACCATCACGCTGGGCATCTGCGTGTCCACGGGCCGCTCTCCGCCCGGCCCGGCCACCGTCATGACCGGGATGGCGGAGCCCAGCACGATCAGCAGGAGGACCGGCAGCCCGAGGGTGAACAGCAGGGCCGGCCAGTCGCGCAGGGTCAGCTTGGTCTCCATGACGAGCATCTTCATGACAACTTCCTTCCGGTGAGCGCGAGGAACGCGTCGTCGAGGGTGGCCTGTTCGATCCGCAGGTCCCCGGGGACGATCTGCTGCTGGGCCAGCGCGAGGGTGACGGCCGGCGCCAGGTTGCCCGAGCCGGTCACCACGACCTGGCCGCCGCTCCGGGAGATCTCGCGTACCTCCGGCAGCGCCAGCAGCAGCGCGTCCTCGACCGGCGCCGACGGCCTGAACCGCACCCGCTGCTCCTTCCCGACCTGCGCGATCAGACCGGAAGGGGTGTCGGTGGCGACCACCTTGCCCGCGTCGATGAGGGCGAGCCTGTCGCAGAGCCGCTCGGCCTCCTCCATGAAGTGCGTGACGAGCACGATCGTCACGCCCGAGTCGCGTACCTGCTCCACCAGCTCCCAGGTGTCCCTGCGGGCCTGCGGGTCGAGCCCGGTGGTCAGCTCGTCGAGCACCGCCACGCGCGGCCGGCCGACCAGCGCCAGCGCCACGGACAGCCGCTGGCGCTGCCCGCCGGACAACTCCTTGAACCTGCTGTCCCGCTTGCCGGCGAGCCCGACCCGGTCGAGCAGCTCGGACCAGTTCGCGGGGTCGGGGTAGAAGGAGGCGTAGAGGTCCATGGCCTCCCAGACCTTCATCTTCTCCGGCAGCTCCGCGCTCTGCAGTTGCATGCCGAGCACCAGGCTCAGCTCCCGCCGGTCCCGCCGCGGGTCCAGGTCGGCCACCCGCACGGTGCCGCCGTCCGGGGCACGCAGGCCGGCGACGCACTCCACGGTGGTGGTCTTGCCGGCTCCGTTCGGGCCGAGGATGCCGAAGATCTCGCCCTCCGCCACCTCGAACGACACGTCGTCGACCGCGAGGTGGTTCGGATACTGCTTCCGCAGGTTCCTGACCTCGATGATTTTCATGTCTCAGACGCTAGGGAATGCCGATGGATCAGTGAATGTCGTTAGATGCCGAGCAAGGGTGTACCTAGGTGCATTGGCCGCACCAGGTGCGCTGCAGCAGACTGGAAGCATGCTGCGAAGGCTCGGTCAGGTGATGGCACTGCTCGCGCTCCTCGTGATCGAGGTGCCCGCGATCCCCGTCGCCGTCCTCATGCTGCTCTTGTCGTTCGCGATGGGCATGGTCTTCCTCTTCCCGCCGCAGGTGCGGCTGGTCAGAGCCCTGGCCGAGCTGCACAGGCGGCTGCTGCGCGCCTGGACCGACGTCAACATCGAGGCCCCCTACCTGCCCAAGCCCCCGCCTCCGCGGCCGCAGTCGGACGGCATGTACCGCTCGGAACGGACGCTCTACAAGACACCGCGGGTCCCGGCCTGGAACAACCGCTGGAAGTGGCTGGTCACCGATCCGGCGACCTGGCGCGACGGGCTCTGGTTGCTGCTCGACCCGGTGCTGAAGGTGGGGCTGCTGCCGCTGTTCATCCTGCTCCCCGCACGGGGCCTGCGCCTGTACGCGCTCTGCGGCGACATGCTGCTCGGCGCGACGACCGCCAGCCGCCTGGCCGGCCAGGTGACCCACCTGCGGCGCACCCGCAACCTGGCCGCCGACTCCCAGGCGGCCGAGATGCGCCGGATCGAACGCGACCTGCACGACGGCACGCAGGCCAGGCTGGTGGCCATCGGCATGACACTCGGCGCGGTCGAGCAGCTCGTCGACCAGAATCCGTCGGCGGCCAAGGCCCTGCTGGCCAAGGCCAGGGACGCCTCCTCCGACACGCTCACCGAGCTGCGCCAGGTCATCCGGGGCATCCACCCTCCGGTGCTGGCCGAGCGGGGGCTCGCCGACGCGGTGCGGGCGCTGGCCATGGACAGCGCGATCAAGGTCGACGTGGACGTCGACCTGCCGCATCGCCCGGAGCCGCCGGTGGAGGCGGCCATCTACTTCGCCGTCAGCGAGCTGCTCGCCAACGCCGCGCGGCACGGTGACGCCCGCCGCGCTCATGTGGACATCAGCGCCAACGGCCCCCATCTGCGCGTCACGGTTCACGACGACGGTCTGGGCGGCGCCGACCCGGACAAGGGCAGCGGCCTGGCCGGCATCGACCGCCGGCTGGCCGCCTTCGACGGGCTGCTCGCCGTGCACAGCCCGCCCGGCGGTCCCACCACCGTGTCGATGGAGCTGCCCCGGGCGCTGCCCGATCGCTGGGGCGGCCTGGGCGGCACCATGCCGCGCTGGAAGATGGCCGCGGTGATCGCCCTCTGGGCCACGGCCTGGTGCCCGACGTTTCCGCAGGGCTTCGTGGCCGCCATCTTCAAGATCTTTTCCATTGAGGAGAAGACGTGGTTCCTCGCTCTGCATCTTCCCGAAATCTGGCAATGGCCGGTCATCCTGGGCATGATCACGCTCGGTGTCGGCATGCATGTCATGGCCATGCTCATTCCCGCGACCCACGACCGAGAAAGCTGGATGGCGCACGCGACGCCCGCCAAACCCTGGTACCCATGAACAAGCGCGTTCTCATCGCCGAAGACCTCTACCTGCTCAGAGACGGGCTGGTCCACCTCCTCCAGGCGCACGGTTTCACGGTCGTGGCCGCCGTGGAGTCCGGTCCCGAGCTGCTGAAGGGGCTGGTCGAGCTGCGGCCCGACGTCTCTGTCGTGGACGTGCGGCTGCCGCCCACGTTCACCGACGAGGGCCTGCAGGCCGCGCTCACGGCCAGGAAGCAGGTGCCGGGGCTGCCGATCCTCGTGCTGTCCCAGCACGTCGAGCAGCTCTACGCGCGTGAGCTCCTGGCCGACGGGTCGGGCGGGATCGGTTACCTGCTCAAAGACCGCGTCTTCAACGCCGAGCAGTTCGTCGACGCCGTACGCCGGGTCGCCGAGGGCGGCACCGCCATGGACCCGGAGGTCATCGCCAAGCTGCTGGCCAGCAATGCCCGGCACGAGCCGCTGGCCGCGCTGACGCCCAGGGAGCGGGAGGTGCTGGAGGCCATGGCGGAGGGACGCTCCAACGCCGCGATCTCCCAGCGGCTCTTTCTCAGCGAGAGCGCCGTGGCCAAGCACACGGCCAACATCTTCGGCAAGCTCGGCCTCGCCCCTTCTGACGACGACAACCGCCGGGTGCTCGCGGTGCTCGCCTACCTCAACAGCCGCTGACCGCCGCGGGTTCGCCTGCCGTAGTAGCTGGAGATTGCCGCGTGTTCGCCTGCGGTAGTAGCCGGAAATCGCCGCGTGTTCGCCTGCACCAACCGTCGGAAACCGCCTCTTCGTCGCCTGTGGCCGTTCTTCGGCAGCTCGGGGCCATGCCTCGGCAGCGAGGGTCATCTCTCGGGACGGCACCGAGTTGTCGGTAGCACCGGCTATTTTCATAGGGGCACGGCGCGACGAAGGGGTGGTAACAGGTGAAAATCCGGGTTAACCGCGATGTACTGGCTGATGCGGTGGCGTGGGCCGCCCGAGCGCTGCCCAGCCGCCCTGTGGTGCCCGTGCTCTCCGGGCTGCTGCTCGAAGCGGGCGATGACCTGACTCTGTCCGCCTTCGACTACGACGTCTCCGCGCGCGCCACGGTCGAGGCCGACGTGGCCGAGGCGGGCAGCGTGCTGATCCCCGGCAAGCTCCTGGCCGAGATCAGCCGGAGCCTGCCCGCCGACGACGTCGAGATCGTGATCGAGGGCCAGGAGGCGGTGCTGACCTGCGGGAGCGCCGAGTTCGGCCTGATCACGATGCCGGTCGAGGACTTCCCGAGCATGCCGGCGATGCCGCCGGGCATCGGGGCGATCGGCGGCGGCGTGTTCGCCTCCGCCGTCGGCCAGGTGGCGCCCGCGGCCAGCCGCGACGACACGCTGCCCATGCTCACCGGCATCAGGGTCGACATCGAGGGCGAGTCCGTCGCGATGGCGGCGACCGACCGCTACCGCATCGCCGCCCGCGACTTCACCTGGCGGCCCGCCGGCTCCGACGTCGCCGTGTCGGCCATGGTGCCGGCCCGGGTGCTGGTCGAGGTGGCCAAGTCGCTGCGCGGTGGCGAAGTGTCGATCGCGATGGGCGACGGGGTGGCGGGCTTCGAGAGCATCGGGCGCAGGACGACCGTGCGGCTGCTCGACGAGCAGTTCATCGACTATCGCGCGCGGCTGACCTCCGACTGGTCGATCAGGGCCGACGTGGCGGTGACGCCGTTCGTCAACGCGATCAAGCGCGTGGCCCTGGTGGCTGAGCGCAACACCGCGATCCGGCTGTCGTTCAGCCAGGGGCAGGTGCTGATCCAGGCCGGCGGCGGCGACATCGGGCGCGGCGCCGAGATGGTCGACTGCGAGCTGCGCGGTGAGGACATCCAGATCGCCTTCCAGTCGCAGTTCCTGCTCGACGGGCTGACCGGCATCGAGAGCGAGCTGGCCGCCATCCACATGGAGTCGCCGACCAGGCCCGCCCTCATCCAGGACGTGCCGGGCGACGCCCAGCCCGTCTTCCGCTACCTGGTCATGTCGCTGCGTCAGAGCTGAGGCCGCTCATATCACTGCGCGAGCGCTGAGGCTGGTCATGTTGCTGAGCCAGCGCTGAGGCTGGTCACTGTGCGGGGCTGGGGCTGGTCACTGTGCGGGCTGGGGCTGGTCACTGTGCGGGCTGGGGCTGGTCACTGCGTGGGGGCTGAGGCCGACTGTCGCTCGACGACCAGCTTGAAGACCCTTTTGAACTCCGCGTACGCCTGCTCGCCCACGGCCTGCGCGTGCGCGGCCTCCATGGCGGCCAGGATGGCGTCCGACCTGGCCATGTGGTCGCGCCCCTTCTCGGTGGGCACGATCAGCTTGGCCCGCCGGTCGGCCGGATCCGGCCTGCGCTCGACGTAGCCGAGCTCGACCAGCTCGTCCACGAGCGTGCCGATCACCTGCTTGTGCTGGCCGGACTGCGCGGCCAGATCGGTGGCCCTGCTGCCCTCCTCGTCCAGATAGGCCAGCACCGCACCGTGCCGTGGCCGCGTCTCGCCGTGGCCCTGCTCGGACAGCGTCGCGAACAGCTCCCGCTGCAGACTGAAGAGGGTTCTGCCGGCCAAAACGCCGAGATCGGGGTCGTCCTGCTTACGCCGGCTCCTGCGCATCTCATCCTCCGTCCACGCCGCCGAGGTCCTGCGCACCCTTACGGGCCCGGCCGGCCTCTCACCAGGAAGGCGGTGCGAGGGCTGGAGCAGGCGCAGGGCGATGGGTGGGCGGCTACCCGACGCCGGCGTTCCACAGCTCTGATGGGCCGCCCTGCCGGCTCGCTCATCGCCCGCGATCGCTCGCCGCCCATGACCGTGCCGCTCCGGGGTTCGGTCAGGACTCGGTGAGTGCGATGAGGATGTGCTCCATGCAGGCGTGCCCGGCTCGCTCGGCCGCCGACGCGTCACCGGCCGCGATGGCCCGGGCGATCGCGTCGTGCGGGATGTAGCTCTTGTTGAGCGACGTGCCGGCGGCGGTGATGCTGGCCCGCAGGGCCGCCGAGAAGTCCTCGTAGAGGTCGATCAGCACGAGGTTGTGGGTGGCGTGCGCGACGGCCATGTGGAAGGCCAGGTCGGCCTCGACGAAGAAGTCGGGGTCGTCCAGGTCCCAGGCCCGCTCGCGCTCGGCCAGCGCCGCCTCGATGCGCGTGATGTCCTCGTCGTTGCGCCTGGTGGCCGCCAGGCGGGCCGACTCGACCTCGAGCGCACGGCGTACCTCGAGGATTTCGAGTTGCTCGGCCTGGCGCAGCCGCCGGAGCATGGCGCCGGACAGCTCACTGGTCGCGCGGACGTAAGTGCCGTCCCCCTGACGGCACTCCAGCAGCCCCGCGTGAGTGAGCGCGCGCACGGCCTCCCGAACGGTGTTGCGACCCACCCCGAGTTGCTCGGCCAGCACGGTCTCGGTGGGAATCTTGCCGTTCATCGACCACGACCCTGAGGTGATCTGCTCCTTGAGCTGATCGATCACCTGGTCGACGAGCGAAGCCCGCTGCGCCGTACGCAGACTCACAGTCCGCCTCCTCCGGGGAAACCAATCATCCTATGAGTCAATGACTGGATGACCCTAATTATTCCAGACTTGAAAAGCCAAATCTGGAGCTCCCGGAGGATCAGCGGGAAACTGTTGCGTCGACCGTCACCCCTACCATTGCGGAGCGAACTCCGGCAGCTTCGAGGGCTTTACGATATGCGGCGGCCTGTTGTGGTCGGGACCCGGCCCTGCCGTACAGGTCGCCCAGCTCGCGCCAGCAACGAGCGGACTGCCGGTCGGAGCCGAACACCGGCCGGTCCAGCGTGTCGAGCAACTCGTGCGCCTTGCGCAGGTGCGCGGTGGCGTCGTCGCCCTGGTGCAGGGCGGCGGTGGCCAGCACGATGCTGGCCTCGGCCGGCGTCGTGCCCGAGCGGTCGTGCGACAGCCCCAGGACCGCGACGGCCAGCTCGCTCGCGCGCACCGGGTCGCCCGCCCGCAGCTTGACCCGCGCGTGCACGATGAGGCTCTCGCCGTGCTCGCGCGTGGTGGCCGGGAACGTGGCAAACGCCGCGGAGGTGGCGGCGATGAGCCGCTCGGCCTCGTCGATCGGCGCCGACGTCAGCCTGGACCAGTGCATGGCGGTCCTCGCCAACTGCAACGTCAGGCGGGCTTGGCGGCCGGCCATGATCGCGTCGTCGGCCAGGCGCACGGCCAGCGCCGAGTCCTCGCCCGCCGCGGCGGCGGCGCTCGCGTGCCACAAGGCCTGGATCTCTCCGGAACGGTCCACAACTTGTGGCACGCCAGTGAGGTCCAGCACGCGCTTGACGTAGTCGAGCTCGGGGGAGTCGCCCGCCCGCTCGCTGCGGGCCTCGACCAGCGCGGCGGCCAGGTCGATGGCGATCTCGCCCTGCGTGATGCGCAGTCGTTCGGCCTGCTCCAGCGCGGAGGCGGCCAGGTCACGGGCGCGCAGCCGGTCGCCGGCCCGCTGGTAGCAGCGGCTCAGCGCGATGGTGAGCGGAAGGTCGGCCAGTCGCTCGGGATGAGCCGCTGCCTCCCTGCGCAGGCGCTCGAACGCCTCCACCGCCTGACCCAGACGCCCCTGGGCCTCCAGCGCGCGTGCCCTGCCGAACCGGGCGTGCGCGGTCAGCATGGCGTTTTCCTCGTCGGCCGCCTTCACGATCTCCGTGAAGCGGTCGGCCGCGACGGACGGGTCGCCGTGCTGCAACTCGAGCTCGGCATGACGCAGCCCGAGCTCGGTGTCGATGCGCTGACGAGGCTCGATCCCGTGAAGGAGGAACTCGGTCGTGCAGCCCAGCCGCTCGGCCAGCAGCCGAGCCACCACAGGAGTCGGTGTGCGCTTACCCGACTCGATGAGCGAGACATAACTGTCAGACAGGTCGGGTCCGGCCAGTTGGGCCTGCGACATCCGCCTGTTCAGCCGCAATCCTCGGACGCGGTCACCGATGGTTCCCTGACTCGGCATCTCATCTCTCAGGGCGGGGAAGGGTCAACAACACGCAATGATTGCATGAAGTGGCCGAATCGGGTATCCCCGCGTGAAGAAATCCCCACGCAGAGATTAATCGTCGCTCTCGTCCTTGCTGGGGAAAAGCATCTGGCAGACCTCTAGGTACAAGGTCTCGGGATACGGAATGTACTCCACCGTCGAGAGTGCCTGGTCCTGGCCGGCGGACTCAAGGATGAACTCACCGTAACCGAGCATGCGCCCAAGCAGAGATCTTTGGAAGCTCATGTCGGTGACCTTCCCGAGCGGCATCATCGCGACCTTGCGCGTGATCAGCCCAGTGGTCAGCAACATGCGCTTGGAAGTCACCACAAAGTAATCGACCGACCACTCCGCGACTTTCCAGACAAAGCGGATCAGAAGCAGGAGCCACAACCACCAGACGACGACGAGCGCCGTGCCGGCCGACTCGCTGCCGCTGAAGAATCGGCTCAGCAAGCCCGCCACGATCAGGCCGCCGAAGACCTCGGCGACCGGACGCAGCAGGATGGCAGGGTGCCTGCGCACCATGATGACCTGTTGTTCGTGGGGGAGGAGGTAGCGGTTGACCGACGACGGAGCAGAGTCCCCGTGGGTCACAAGTCTCATGCGAGGCTGTTCACGAATTGGGCCAGCGAGTCGGCCGCGTTGAACACCGTGTCGAACGCCCCCTTGACCGCGTCAGCGGCATCCGCTGGTCGCGCGAACAGGTAGTACGCCACAAATGCGATACCACCGTATGTGAGGACTTTTTTGACCTGCACTGTCGCCTCCGAGCCACTAACACACTCCACCCGCCATCTACATTACCCACCCGGGTGCCGGGGTAAAGGTAACTTCGCGGGTTAGTTATGATCTTGCTTAGCCACGCTCGCTGGCCACCAGAGCCAGGACGTGCAGATGCTTGCGTGCGATACGTTCGACGAGGCTGGGATGGGCATACCCGGTGACCTCCAGCGCGCCGTAGTGCGCCGCTTCGACGCAGCGCGTTACGGTGGTCGCCGAGTGGATGCCGACGAACTCGTCGCGCAGCACCTCCTCCACCTCCGCGTACGGAGTCGGATCGGCCTCTGTGTGCTCGTTCACGAGAACACCTCGGCCCAGGGCATGTCGCTCATTCGTGCTCCCCCACCCGAATGCGGAAGTTGCCTTCCCACCTCTTCGTACCCACTCAACCACAGTATGTAACGAAGTGGCGACTCTGCGTGACGGAAAAGCGGCTTTCCGGCAATGCCGAAGAGGGGGGCGCCGGGCTTTCCCGCGACGCGTAGAAGCGGGTGCCAGGCTCCGGCGACGGTGCAGAGGCGGGTGCCAGGCTTCAGACGACGCCGTAGAGGCGGTCGCCGGCGTCGCCGAGACCGGGGACGATGTAGCCGTGCTCGTTGAGCCGCTCGTCCAGCGCGGCGGTCACCACCCGGATCGGCTTGCCGGAGTTGGCGAACACCTTGTCCATGTGGGCCAGGCCCTCGGGGGCGGCCAGCAGGCAGATGGCGGTGACGTCGACGGCGCCCCGGCCGAACAGGAACTGCACGGCCGCCGCCAGCGTGCCGCCGGTGGCCAGCATCGGGTCGACCACGAAGCACTGCCGCCCGGAGAGGTCGTCGGGCAGCCGCGTCGCGTACGTCTCCGCCTGGAGCGTCGACTCGTTGCGGATCATGCCAAGGAAGCCGACCTCGGCGGTGGGCAGCAGCCTGGTCATGCCGTCGAGCATGCCGAGGCCCGCGCGCAGGATGGGCACGACCAGCGGCTGCGGCTTGGCCAGCCGCACGCCGTGCGCCTGGGCGACGGGGGTGTCGACGGTGACGTCGATGACACGCACGTCGCGGGTGGCCTCGTACGCCAGCAGTGTCACCAGCTCGTCGGCGAGCCTGCGGAAGGTCGGCGAGTCGGTGCGGACATCGCGCAGCGTGGTGAGCTTGTGGGCCACGAGCGGATGATCGACGACGAGGGTTTCCATGAGGCCCACGCTATCTCGTGAGGAACGGGGGGTGTGGACCGCGCCATTTTTGGTGACACAGCGCACATGGCCCACCATACCGGCACCTCACGACATGGGTTTTGATCACAATTTGGTCGGAGAGGCACACAGCCGGTTGCCTGTTCTGGAACGATTAGGTGTTGGTGATATCTGTCGCCTCAGAGGTCGGGTGGAGATGGCGATGACAGACGAAGACGCTCTTGACTTCGCCATCGTGGTTTATCGCGAGGACGACTGCTGGGAGGCTGAGCTGATGCCCAGCACGCTCACGTCCGATCTGAAGGGGCTGATCCACGCTCTGCGGCAGCAGCCGAGCGAGAGCGGCACGATCGGTCTGGTGGCCGTCGGGGATGAGTTCTTCGTGGCGCTGCGGGTGCTGGGTGAGCGGGTGGACGTCTTTCTGTCCGACATCGCGGCCTCTTGGGACTTTCCGCTGGCAGAGCAGGTTCTCGACTATCTCGACGTGCCCGTGCCCGACGAGGAGGAGCTCGACGAGATCCTCCAGGACGAGGAGACCGTGCTGCCCGCCGGGGATCTGTCGATCTTCGCCGATCTCGGATTGGACGAGATGGAGCTGGGCATCCTCTCCGGCGACATTGATCTGCTGCCCGAAGATGTGCTGTCCAGCATCGCCGCGCGGCTCGGCTTCTCCGAGCCGTTCGAGCGTGCCATCGAATCGGTCTTCGGCTGAACCCCCTGGAGCGCGGTTATGGCGGCCAACACCTTCTCTGCGGCCTTCGTCAGAACGCCCGATGGTTGGAGCGGTGCGGAGGTCGATCTGCGGCACGCGGAGATCGTTGACGACCTGGGCGACGCCGTCACCGAGGCGCTGAATCTGGCGGGTGACGAGCTGGCCCTGCTCTGCGTCGAGGTGGAGGACGAATGGTTCGCCATCGTCCGCTACCGGGGCGAGGACGAGCCGCGCGTGTTCCTGTCGGACGCGCATGCCACCCCCTCCAACAGCTTGGGTGAGCTGTTCGCCGAGTTCGCCGGCGTCGCGCCCGACAAGGACGGCAACGGGCTCGGGGTGCGGCCGGCCGGCGACTTCGAGCTGCTCAGCGATCTGGGCTTGAGCTCGGAGGAGTTGCTGGAGCTGAGCATGGAAGAGGGCCTGCTGCCCGCCGACATCCTGTCGGTCGTCGCCGAGCGGTTGTCGTTCGCCGACGAGCTCGACCGGTTGCGGTGACCGAGCCCCGGCCCTCGCGATGAGGTCGGCCCGTTTCCGCGACGACCTGCGGCCGGGTCGCACGGCGGCCCGCGACCGGCCCTCGCGATGACCTACGAGGAGGCCATGCGCCTGGCTCTGGCGGAGGCCGGCGCGGCCGGTGCCAGGGGCGAGATCCCGGTGGGGGCCGTCGTGCTCGACCCGCTCGGCGAGGTCCTGTCCGTGGCGGGTAACGATCGCGAGTCCGCCGCCGACCCGACCGCCCACGCCGAGGTGCTCGCGCTCAGGCTGGCCGCGGCGGCACGCGGGCAGTGGCGGCTGAGCGGATGCACGCTCGTGGTGACGCTGGAGCCCTGCACGATGTGCGCGGGGGCGGCGGTGCTGGCCCGGGTGGATCGCATCGTGTACGGCGCCGTGGACGACAAGGGCGGCGCCGTGGGGTCGTTGTGGGACGTCGTACGCGATCGGCGGCTCAACCATCGGCCCGAGGTCGTCATGGGTGTGATGGCCGAAGAGTGCTCCTCCGTACTAAAGCGGTTCTTCGCCACTCGCAGAATCCGGTAAGCTCGTGCGCGGTGGTGTCGCCTAGTGGCCGAGGGCGCACGCCTCGAAAGCGTGTGATGGGGCAACTCATCCGTGGGTTCAAATCCCACCACCACCGCCATCCGTGCAAGGGCCTCCGAATCCCGGGGGCCCTTTCGCGTTGCATCAGACCTTTCGCGGCTGGTCAGCGGCTGGTCAGCTCAGTGTCCACTCGCCCTTCTGGTCGGCGAGCCCGCTGTCGAGCGCGAACTGCAGCTTGGCCGCCGTGGCCGCCTCCGGCACCTCGAACACGAGCATGCCCTTCCTGCTGTCGCCGGTGTTGATCGTGGCCGAGCCGCCGAACGACTCGCCTTCGGTGACGTACGCGATGCTGGCGCGATGTTGCTGGCCCTCGCCGTCGATGAGCCAGGCCCCGTTGCTGGGAGAGTCGCTGTAGAGGGCCGCACCCTGGTTGGTGAGGGTGATCTGCACCGCGACGAACCGCCGGCCCGCCTGCGGCTTGGTGAAGGTGTTGGCCGGGGTGGCGGGCGAGACGACCTGGTTGACGGTCACGGCGACCTTGAGCCCGGGCTCTCTGCCCTGAAGAGCGACTGTCTCACCGACCTTCGCCGGCTGCGTCTGAGACGGCTGCGTTGGGGACGGCTGTGTCTGAGAGGGCTGTGTTTGGGACGGCTGCGTCTGGGACGGTGGATCACCGTTCGCCACCGCCTTCAGCAGGTCGCCATGCTCCGCACTCACCCCGGACGCCCCGTCGGTGAGCACCAGGAAGACCGCCCCGCCACCGCCGAGCAGCAGCAGGGGCAAGCCGATGACCAGCAACAGGATCACCGAGAGGTTGCTGCTCGGCGCCGGCCGGTAGCCGTGAGCCTGCTGGGGCGGCGGCGGGCCGTGACCGTGTCCGCGGGGAGGCTGCTGCCCAGGCGGTTGCTGCGGATACGACACGGCATTCTCCATAATGCTGGTGGAAAGGGTGCTGCGTGTGACGCGTGAGCCGCCGTGCCGGTTGACATACGAAAAGGGGAGCCGCGAAGACTTTCGCGGCTCCCCTTTTCGGTTGACTCAGTTGGGCAGCTCCAGGACCCTGGCGTGCAGGATCGATCGTTGGTGCAGGGCCGCGCGGAGTGCGCGGTGCAGGCCGTCCTCCAGATAGAGCTCGCCCTGCCACTGCACCACGTGCGGGAAAAGGTCCCCGTAGAAGGTGGAGTCGGCGGCGAGGAGTGAGTGCAGGTCCAGCATGGCCTTCGTGGTGATCAACGAGTCGAGCCGGACCTGCCTTGGAGGGATCTGCGCCCACTCCCGGTGCGTCAGACCGTGTTCGGGATAAGGGCGTCCGTCGCCGACAAGCTTGAAGATCACCCCTTGATTTTAGGAGAGATTCAGATTCCTCGTGCTATCTGTCCGGATCAGCGCAGGCCGGCCGGATCGCACTCGGCGGGGGCGCCGTTTTTGTAGCCACGCTGGAAGGCGTTGACGCGTTGCTCGGAGGTGCCGTGCGTGAACGAGTCAGGATCGATTCTGCCGGTGGTGCGTTGCTGAATTCTGTCGTCGCCGACGGCCGCCGCGGCGTCCAGGGCTTCGGCGATTTCCGCCTCGGTGAAGTCTTTCTCGTAGAAACCGGTGTCGACGGCGTTCCGCGCCCAGACGCCGGCGTAGCAGTCGGCCTGGAGCTCCGTGGGGACGGAGTCGCCCGAGTTCAGGGCGCCGGAGAGGTTCTGCACGTGGTGGCCGTACTCGTGGGCGATCACGTACGCCTGGGCGAAGGGGCCGCCCTTGGCGCCGAACTGGCTGTGGAGTTGGTCGAAGAAGCTCAGGTCGAGATAGACGCGCTGGTCGCCGGGGCAGTAGAAGGGGCCGACGGCCGAACTGGCCGCACCGCAGCCGGTCTTTAACTGGCCGGTGTACAGCACGGTCTTGGCCGGTTGATACGCGGAGTTCGCCTGCTTCCAGTAGTCCTGGATGCTGTTGACGACTCCCACGACGCGGCACTTCTCCGACTGGTCGGCGTCCTTGCCCGTCCGGCACTGCTCGGAGAGCTTCGACGGGGGCTGCTGTTGCCGGGCGGGCTCGTCGCCGCCGCCCACGTTGTTCAGCACGAAGACGAGCACGAGCACGATCAGGCTGACGATGCCGCCCCCGCCGATGACCATCCCACCGGGGAAGCCGCCTCCGCCGCCTCCGCCGCTCCCGCCGGCGTCCTCCACCTGTGAGGAGTCGAGCTCGACGTTGTCCTTGAAGTCCATCGCTGACGTCCCTTCTGGGCCCCGCCCGCCAGACAGCTTCCCCGCAGGACGCTCCGGAATCCCCTCCAGGACCGGCCGCATACTCGTCGTGGGCGCTAGATCCCTCCGGTGAACGTGTCGCACTGCTCGGGGTCGCCGCTCTCGTATCCGATGGTGAACCACTTCTCACGCTGTTGTGAGGTGCCGTGGGTGAAGGCGTCGGGGGTCACGCGCCCCTGCGTACGCCGCTGGATGCTGTCGTCGCCGACCGCCGCGGCGGCGCTGAGCGCCTGGTCGATGTCCGCCTGGGAGAACGGCGTCTTGTAGAAGCCGGTTTTGACCGCGTTGTGCGCCCAGACTCCGGCGTAGCAGTCGGCTTGGAGTTCGAGGCGGACGGACGCGCTGTTCGCGCCGGGCCGGCTGTTGTCGCCGGCCCTGTTCATGGTGCCGAGGAGGTTCTGCACGTGGTGGCCGTACTCGTGGGCGATCACGTACGCCTGCGCGAACGGCCCGCCCTCGGCGCCGAAGTCGCGCTGCAAGGTGTTGAAGAACGACAGGTCGAGGTAGACCTTGCGATCGGCCGGGCAGTAGAACGGCCCGACGGCGGAGTCCGCCGTGCCGCAGGCGGTTCTGACCGCCTTGGAGAACAGCACGGTCCTGGCCGGCTTGTACGTGCCCTTGCCGGTCTGTGCGAACGCCTGCCGCCAATAGGACTGGATGCTGTTCACGGTGCCGACGATGCGGCAGTCCTCCGACTGGGAGGCGTCGGCGCCGGTCTTGCAGCGTTCGGCCAGGTTGCCGCTCGGGGAGGGCGCCGGCGGAGCGCTCGGCTGCTGCCCGCCGCCCTGCCCTTGCCGCTGCCCCTGCCGGTCGCGCTGCTGCCCGCCCTCGTCCCCGGTGAACGGCGATGGCACGATCCCGAACAGAAGCAGCCCGAACGCCGCCACGACCAGCAGCAGGCAACCGCCGCAGCCGCCTTTGCCGCCGATGGGCAGCGCGCAGCCGCCCGGCATCCCGCCGAAGCCGCCGCCGCCCCCGCGGCCTCCGCCTGCTTGCGGGCCCGAGCCCCGCACGTCCTCGACCTGTGATGGGTCGAGTTGCGCATCCTCGTCGAACTGCATGTGTCCCCCTGAGGGACCATCTTCCCAGTAGTCATCCAAATACGCACCGTAATATCTCAGATGATTTTTGGGGATACATCCGATAATGTGCCGATATGACGACTGCCTTGATCGGTATCGCGCTGGTGTCCCTGGGCATGGTCCTCACCCCAGGGCCGAACATGATGTATCTCGTTTCGCGCTCGATCTCCCAAGGCCGCCGGGCGGGTCTGATCTCCCTCACGGGAGTGTTCCTCGGTTTCACCGTCTACCTGACGGCGACCTGCCTCGGATTGACGGCCGTCTTCGCGTACGTGCCCGCCGCCTACACGGCGCTCAAGCTGGCCGGCGCCGCGTACCTGCTCTGGCTGGCCTGGAACGCCGTCAAGCCGGGCGGCACGTCGGCCTTCCAGCCGCGCGAGCTCGACATCGAGCCGCCGCGCAGATTGTTCGGTATGGGCCTGCTGACCTGCCTGCTCAACCCCAAGATCGCCATTCTGTACCTGTCGTTGCTGCCCCAGTTCATCGACCCTGCCATGGGCCACGTGATGCTGCAGAGCCTGGCGCTCGGCTCGGTGCAGATCATCGTCGCCACCCTGGTGAACGGCCTGATCGCGATCTCCGCCGGAGCGCTGGCCGCGTTCCTGGCCCGCCGCCCGCTCTGGATGCGGATCCAGCGTTACATCATGGGCACGGTGCTCGGCGCCTTCGCGATCACCATGGCGACCGACCGTTCAAAGGTGCTGGTGAGCTCCTGACCGCCTGACCGCCTGACCGCCTGCGCGGGCCCTTGCGGCCCGCCAGGTCTCAGCGGTCGAACCACGTCCCGGACGACGACCTGCACAACTGGGCGAACACGGCTCCGGACAGCAGCACGCCCAGCACGTTGCCGAAGGTGACGCCGTTCGCGAGCTCCCAGATCCCGAGCAGGATCAGGGCGGACTCGACGACCAGCCCGCAGACGCGCACCCAGCCGCGGCGGGTGGGCATGCGGCTGGCCAGGAACCCGAGCAGCAGGATCGTGGCCAGCGGGACGAGCAGCGCGACCAGCAAGGCGCCGCGAACGGTGCTCACCGGTGCGCTTCCCAGCAGCACGAACAGCAGGAACAGACCGACCAGTCCCAAGATCGTCTGGATCCACATGCAGATCCGGGCGACGGTGACGGACCGCGGCATCGCCTCCATGCTGTAAGGCTCGGACATACGAGCCTCCCGTTCAGGGGCAGCGATTGACGCGCCGAGCATAGGTCCGCAGGGCATGGTCATGTACGCGAACACCGGTCAGCGCGCGAACCAGGCCGTCGAGGCGGCCCGCAGCAGCTGGGCGATCACGATCACCGGCAGCGCCAGGCGCAGCAGCCCGCTCGCGGTGAAGTCCTCGAAGAGCGGATACGCGTACGCGATGAGCACGAAGCCCTCTACCACCAGCGCGCTGATCCGCACCCACTTCCGGCCGGACGAGGCCCTGACCGCCAGCACGCCGATCAGGGCGACGACCACGACATCGGGAACGAGGTACAGCAACATCGACCAGTCCGCCGTACGCAGCGCCACTTCGCGGTAGAGGTTGAACAGGAGATACAGCCCGAAGATCCCGAACGCCACCTGCACCCACATGGCGATCCGCGCGGCTCTGACCGGCTGCGGCATCGCCTCGACCGGCTGGATCCCGGTCATCGGAACCTCTTGGGAAGCCGACCACGTGCCAAAACCGCTCCCCGAGGAAGAAAGCCCGTTGAACTGGCGAAGGATGGGACAGTCGTACCCGCCGAAAGGTTGCCCCATACCCGCTTTCCGACGCCAGGCCAGGATGGCACCCCTGAGCCGGTCCGCCCATGCTTGTCAGACAACTTCGAGAAGTCCGGCGCGCCTGTCCGCGTACAAGTCTGACACCGGCTCGCGGTCAGCGCCCGGGCCGCCTGGCGACCAGCACCTCGGTCACCAACTGCTGTTCCCACTCGCCTGCCGGGTTGTCGGCGAGCAACGCCTGTCGCAGCGTCTTGACGAAGGCGGGCAGCTGATCGCCGAGTCTGGCGGGCGAGCTGTAGGAGTAGGAGAGCTGGAGCCCGACAAGCCCGTCCACGTTCCAGGTCAGCCGTCGGCGGAACACCCGGAATTCCTGGCTGCTGAAGGGCGAGCGGGCCAGCAGGTCGTGATGGTGCTCGCCGGTGGCGCGGAAGCGGCTGGCAGCGGTGTGGATGTCGAGGCCGAATGCCTCGCACACCCGTCTCTCGACCGGCTGCCACGGTTGCGCGTCCGGCTGCCATGGCTCTCCCCGCTGCCTCGCCGGGCCGATCAGCGCCACCGCGCCGCCGGGCGGCAGCAACGCGTCCAACTGCGCCAGCACGGCGGCGCGGTCCATCCAGTGGAACGACCGGCCCATCACAACCTGCTCGAACGCCGGCAGCGCCGGGAGAGTGGTGGAGTCGCCGAGCAACCACATGATGTTGGCGGCGTCTCCGGCCAGGCGCCTGCCTTCGGCGAGCATCTCCTGCGCCGGATCCACTGCGAGAACCGCCTGCACCAGCCGGGCGAGCGGGATCGCGATCGTCCCCGGGCCACAGCCGAGGTCCAGCACCAGGCTGTCCGTGCCGAGCGTTTCCGCCAGGTGCTCGACCGCCGGCTGACCGTAGCCGGGGCGGTATCTGGCGTAGTACGGCGCAGCGCCGCCGAACGGATCCTCCACGAAGCGCATCTGCACCGACCGTCAACCCGTTGCCGGAAAGTCCCCGAAGATGTGCAGGCATCAACCGCTCATACGATCTCGAACCATCCACCCAACACGATACTGAGCCTTAATCTCGCGTTCCAGCGCGCGTAGGGTAGCGCGTGATGATCACACAGCCACCTGAGCCGCCCTATGTCACAGCCTTGCGGCCCAAGCTGGCGACGGGCTCGTCGTTCATCAGGGCCAGTGTCAGAAGGTTGCCGTCTCCCTCTCCCGGAAAACGGCGGTCTGCATTCTTTGGGTGCCGTTACATTTGTCATGATTAAGACGTGTATATCCGGCACGTACCGGCTTGGGTGGACCGTGCGAGACTTCATCGGGTGTCCAAGACTTATGTCACGGTGGCCGTCTTCGTGGTCACCGCCGTGCCGAGCCTCCTGCAGTTCGCCGTACCGGGCCTGGAGCCGGCGCTGATGCGCGACCCGGCGGCGATCGCCGCCGGCGAGTGGTGGCGCCTGGCGACGTCGCTGGTCGTGCAGGACGGCGGGGTGTTCGGCACGTTGTGCAACCTGGCGTTCCTGGCCGTGCTCGGGTATGTGGCCGAGCGTGCTCTCGGCCCCACCCGCTGGCTGGTGCTCTACCTGTGCGGCGCGGCGGCGGGTGAGGCCGCCGGATACCTCCTCGACCAGCCGGGCGCGGGGAATTCGGTCGCGCTGTGTGGCCTGGCAGGCGGCCTCGTCCTGGCCGCCGGCCGGCTCGAACGCTCGCTCGGCACGTTCTACGCGGTCGTCGCCGCTGCCTGGCTGCCGGCCGCGTCCGGCGGCATGTGGGGCCTGGTCGCCACGGTCGCCCTGGCCGTCGCCGGAGCCCAGCTCGTCGTCCACCGCGACCGTCTGCCCCGGTGGCTGCCGGTGGCCGTGTTCGGCGTCGCGGTGGCCGTGCTGGTCGCCCTCCGCGACCTCCACGGCTTCGCGCTGCTCGGCGGCATCATCGTGGGTTGGATCTCGAACGCGACGTCCCCTTCGGCACCCAGGCGTACGTCACCCGATCCCCCCGGACTCAGCGGTCGCACAAGGTGGTGACGAAGGCGTCGATCAGGTGCTGCCGATTGCGGGGCACGCCAGTGACGTAGACGGTGGCGGCGCGCCCGGCCCGGTCCCGGCCGCTGAACACCGCGGCCCCCGGCATGTCGCCCGCGGCGAAGTAGGCGTAGCCGCAGCTCGACTTCATCTGGACCACGCCGTAGCCATAGCGGGCGCCCGCGGGCCAGCCTTCCTGCTCGACCTGTACCGGCCTCGCGCTTAGCGGTCAGGATGGCTGGACTTCGTCGAAGAGGGCGAGGGCTTCGGTGGGGTCCGGGCTCACGAGGCGTTCCAGACCGGCCGTCGTGATCTCCGCCCACCTGCCGGCCCGTGCCCACATCTGCTCCTCGAAGGCGCGGACGGCCTCGTCCAGATCGCCAGGGCCGGGGGCGGCGGCGACGGACTCGGCGAGTTCGGCGCCTTCCAGCATCGCGAGGTTCGCGCCCACCCCCAACGGGGGCATCAGGTGGGCGGCGTCGCCCAGCAGCGTCACCCCGGGGACGTGGGCCCAGGTGTGGGACACGGGCAGGACGTAGAGGGGGCGGTGGACGAAAGCGGTGCCGTGGCGGAGGAGGTCGAGCACGGGCGCGGCCCAGCCGTCGAACATGGCCAGCAGGCTTGATCGCACGGCCTCGACGTCGGCCAGGTCCAGGCCCGCGTCCTGACCCGCGTCCAGGCCCGTACGCCGGTCGAGGTTCGTGTGCCAGTCCAGCGGCGCGCGGAACTGGGCGTACACCTTGACGTGGCCGCCGCTGTTGCGCTGGGCGACGAGGTTGCGGTTCACGCCGTACACGGCCATGGAACCGTCGCCGATCAGCCGGGCGAGGTCGGGGTGGCGGCTGTCGACGTCGTCCAGGGAGGTCTCGACCATGGTGATGCCGGTGTAGTGCGGCGTCACGGACGAGACCGCCGGGCGAACCCGGGACCAGGCGCCGTCCGCGCCGACCACTAGGTCGAACGTCTCCTGTCGCCCGTCCGCGAAACGGACCAGCACGCCATCCCGGGTCCCCGGCACCACCTCCGTCACGCCCCGCCCCCACTGGACGTCGAGAGGGCCGAGCAGCAGGTCACGGAGTTGCCCGCGATCGATCTCGGGATTGGCCTGCTCATCCGGACGGGGTTGCCAATCGCGGAGTACGGTCCCGTCCGCGTCCAGGATGCGCATGGCCTGCCCCTCGGGACGGGAAAGCGCCTGGAACTCCGTCAGCAGCCCCGCCTTGGCCAGCGCGAGCTGGCCCAGCTTGTCATGCAGATCCAGCGTGCCGCCCGGGGGACGGGCGTCGGGGGCGGGATCGCGTTCGAGAACGGTGACGGGGCGATCCTGGCGGTGCAGGACGCGAGCGAAGGTGAGGCCGGCCGGGCCGCCTCCGATTACGGCAATACGATGTCTCATGGCGATATAGCGTATTTTGCCAATACGGTGTATCGCAACAGTACGATGTGGCCTATGACTGTGTGGGACCGGCCGGAACCGCCGACTCGCCCCGCGCCGCTCGACCGGGAGCGAATCGTTGCCGCCGCCATCGCGCTGGCCGACGAGGGCGGGCTGGAGGCGGTGTCGCTGCGCAAGGTCGCCGCGCGGCTGAACGCCGGCCCGATGCGGTTGTACGCATACATCGCCACCAAGGAGGAGCTGTTCGACCTCATGGTGGACGAGGTCCACGCCGAGATCCTGCCCGAGGAGCAGCCCGGCGACTGGCGGGAGGCGCTGCGTACCCACGCTCACCTCACCAGGCAGGCCACCCTCCGCCACGAATGGCTGGCCGACCTGCTCGGCGGCCGTCCGACCCTGGGCCCGAACGCCCTCGCCGTGACCGAGGCCACGCTGGCCGCCCTCGACGGCCTCGCCGACCTCGACATCATCAGGCGCGCCGTGGAGACCGTCAGCGCCTATTCCACCGGCGCGATCAGGCGCGAGATCGCGAACCTGCGGGCCGAGCGCGCCACCGGCCTGTCCAAGCGCGAGTGGCAGCGCGCCTTCGGCCCGCATGTGAGCAGGATGCTGGCCACGGGCCGCTTCCCGGCGCTGGCCAAGGCCGTGCACGACGGCACGGAGGTGGACGCCGAGACGTCCTTCGCGACCGGCCTGGACTGGGTCCTCGACGCCGTGGCCGCCAAACTCACCCGGCCGCCGGCGTGACGCTCAGGACTTCCAGGTGACACCGCATGACTGCGCACCCTTAGGGGCACCGGCGGCTCGCCGTGGTCCAGCACTCATGGAAGCAAAGAGGCGGTCGCGGCCTCAACTGAGACTGGAAAGCCAGAGGGGTCATACCGCTGATCGCGATATGACCCCTCTGCGCTGGCGGAGGATAGGGGATTTGAACCCCTGAAAGGTTGCCCTTTACACGCTTTCCAAGTCTGTGGACCTTCGTTCAGTGCCGGTCAAGGAGGTCTCTAACTGGGGCGGAGGGTCTGCCGGGAACCCTCGTGAACACCTCTGTACGGAGGTGAACTGAGACCCTGAATGAGACCCATCCGGAGGGGATTCGGCTGTAACACTGGGGGGCGCCCCTGGCGTGTTACAGCCGCTCTTCGCGCGTAGCGCGCCAGGGAAGCGAGCGATGCGCCGTCCACTTTTACTTCTCGAGGGACAGCAGGGACACTCATTCCAGCGACGTGTCCCTCATCATCACGTGCGTTAGTCCTGGTCAAGACCGATCGTGGGACAGCGGGGACAGCGGGGACGCATCTTAGCCACGCGCGGACAGGGTCTCGTCGGCCGCAGTAGGCATCTACTCGTTCACGCTCGATAGTGACACCACGATGTAGCTTCCCCACTTCTCCGGATCAGCTTGCAGCGCTTCTTCCGTCGCTGGCTCCAACTGCGCACCAAGCGAATCTAGCTCCTCCACAGAGCCAATTCCCGCGGTCGTCCCCTTCCAGCGACTCGACTCCATCTGGACCCACATGTCAGTAGAGGCAACTTCGCTCCATCCGAGTCGTTCCAGGCGACCCTGCATGAGGTTAACCGCTTCGGTGAAGTCGGCGGCCTGCATGTCGATCACCAGAATCTCAATGACTTGTACAGTTCGCTCGTACAACGGGTCCGTAAAGGTCTGCGTAACGACACGGCCAATGCTTCGTACTTCGCTAATTGCGCCAGGATCGACCTTGATCACCGTCTCGGGCAACCATGCCGCATCGCAACCCGAAACTGCGGCTAACATGCACAGCACCGCTAAAAAGCGCCTGACCATGGAAGCGTCATCCTCCTCTGTTGCTTAGCGCCACGAGTCTCATCAGCCATGAATACTTACGGCTTTCCAGCGCGGGCTGCAACACCTGCCTGCGCTGAGCGGGCGCCGTCTTCAGGAGGCATTGGCCCATCTCCGCAGCGGCGTCAGCCCTTCAGGGGCTGGTGAGCGCGTCGGCCAGATCTTCCATGCTGGTGACGATGATCGGCCTCCGCGCTACCAAGCCGCTCGACCTTTCCCGGCCGATTGGCGTAGCCAACGGCGACCACTCCGGCGCGCTTGGACGCCTCCACGTCGGTGATCGAGTCGCCCACCAGTAGGGCGGACGGAGGTTCCATGCCGATGCGGGTCAGCGCCTGGTCGAGTAGGTGGGGATTCGGCTTCATGAGGAGACGGGTCCGCCTCCGCTCTCGCGGAGATGTACTGCACCAGGCCGCCAAGCCCTTCCCGGCTCAGGAGGGCCGATACAGCGGCCACGGAGTTGTTGCTGACGATGGCCACGGGCAGGCCCTTGTCGCGTGCCCGTTCCATCAAGTCAGCCGCACCAGTGGTAGGCCGCGCTGTACCGGCCGCCTTCACCTCCAGCTTTGTGAGTGTCCTGAGAGCGAGCAGGTTGAGGTCGTCGCCGAGAGACACGCTGAGCCGGAACACCTCCAGCGGGTCGTTTACGGTCCTCGTCTCGGGCGGGAGTTGCGCTCCCGCCCCTTCCAGCGTGGCGCGGAGGCTGTCCGCCACGGTGGGTGCCGGCAGACCCGCGAAGATGTCGCAGACGGGTCCGTCGAAGTCGAGCAAGAGGCACCGGGCCTTGCTCATGACGCCCCGGATGGCTTCAGGGCTCGACAGCGCCATTACGACACCTCGCGAGCGACCGTGTTCCATACCGCGTCGAACCATGCGGATGACTGCTGTACGTACTGACACGACGTCGAATCGGGACCGTCGCTCAGTGCGAAGTGGAACAACTCGGTGTCCTTGCCCATCAGGTCGAACATCGTGATCGGGCCACCGCCCAATGCCACGGTGTGCTCCGCCACGGCGTAGTAGCCGAAGAACGCCTCTTCGCCGTTGATCACGTACATCTTGAACCGTGGCGGCTCTCCACTGATCCGGACCTCGGCGGAGGCGTGCGCTACCAGGCCGAGATCCCTCAGCTCATGCACAGAGTCCACGATGGCCTGGGCATGGAGCTGGTGACCCTGCTCAGGAAGCACAAAGCAGAGCAGGACAAGGACCGCGAAGAGGCCCGCCAGCTCTGGCAAGAGGGTGGCTGGGTCTTCACCACGGCGACCGGCCAGCCCGTGAGTCCGTACACCGACTATCACGAATGCAAGGCCCTGCTGAAGGCCGCTGGGCTACGAGACGGTCGTCTCCACGATGCCCGCCACACCGCTGCCACGGTGCTGCTCATCATCGGAGTGCCCGAACGCACTGTCATGGCCATCATGGGGTGGTCCGGCTCTGGCATGGCGGCGCGGTATCAGCACGTGACGGACGGCATCCGGCAGACCGTGGCTAGGCAGGTCGGGGGTCTCATCTGGGAGGCGGAAAGGAGTTCCGAGAAGGCCAACTGAGACCCGAACTGAGACCCAAAGCAAGAGGGGTCATGCCGCTGATCGCGGCATGACCCCTCTGAGCTGGCGGAGGATAGGGGATTTGAACCCCTGAAAGGTTGCCCTTTACACGCTTTCCAAGCGTGCGCCCTCGGCCACTAGGCGAATCCTCCGTCGACGAGCTTACCGGACTTCACGACGTGTGAAGACCATGTTTCTCTCGCGGTTTCTGGTGCGAGAGCGTGGAGCGAGCACTGCCGCATCCGGCTAGACTATCCAGGGACCCCTCGCGCGGCGTCATCCTGTGAACCTCCCCAGGGCCGGAAGGCAGCAAGGATAAGCGGGCTCTGGCGGGTGTGCGAGGGGTCTCTTTCGTTGAGAGCCCCTCTCAGGCGGGATGGTCGCATGAGCCTTGCGCTTTACCGCAAGTACCGACCCGGGACCTTCGCCGAGGTCAAGGGCCAGGAGCACGTCACAGACCCGTTGCGGCAGGCGCTGCGTACCCACCGCATCAACCACGCCTACCTGTTCAGCGGCCCTCGCGGGTGCGGCAAGACCTCCAGCGCGCGCATCCTGGCACGCTCTCTCAACTGCGAGCAGGGCCCGACGCCCGACCCCTGCGGCGTCTGCGAGCCGTGCGTCGCGCTCGCCCCGACCGGCCCCGGCCACCTCGACGTGATCGAGATCGACGCCGCCTCGCACGGTGGCGTCGACGACGCGCGCGACCTGCGCGAGCGGGCCTTCTTCGCCCCCGTCTCCGCGCGCTACAAGATCTACATCATCGACGAGGCGCACATGGTGACCCGCGAGGGTTTCAACGCGCTGCTCAAGCTCGTCGAGGAGCCCCCGTCACACCTGAAGTTCATCTTCGCGACGACCGAGCCGGAAAAGGTCATCGGCACCATCAAGTCGCGTACGCACCACTATCCGTTCAGGCTGATGCCGCCCGCGACGCTCAAGGCGCTGCTGGAGGAGATCCTCACCTCGGAGAACGTGCCCTTCGAGCCGACCGCGCTGCCCCTGGTCGTCCGGGCCGGCGCGGGCTCCGCGCGTGACTCGCTGTCGATCCTCGACCAGCTCCTCGCCGGGGCGGATGAGGACGGCATCACCTACGCCAAGGCCGTCTCCCTGCTCGGCTACACCGACGGCGACCTGCTCGACGAGGTCGTCAACGCGTTCGCGGCCCGCGACGGCGGCCAGATCTTCCACACGGTCAACCGGGTGATCGAGGGCGGCCACGACCCCCGCCGCTTCGCCTCCGACCTGCTCGAACGCTTCCGTGACCTGGTCATCCTGGCCAACGTGCCCGAGGCGGCGTCCAGCGGCCTGCTCGACCGGCCCGCCGACGAGCTGGAGCGCCTGGTCCAGCAGGCGTCCTCGATGGGGCCCGCCGAGCTCACCCGGGCGGCCGAGATCTTCAACGCCGGCCTCACGGAGATGCGCGGCGCCACCGCGCCGCGCCTGCTGCTTGAGCTGATGTGCGCCCGCGTCCTGCTGCCCGGTGCCGCGCAGGGCGAGCAGGCGCTGCTCGCCCGTCTCGAACGTCTCGAACGCGGCGGCGCCGTCGCCCAGATGGCCGCCAGGTCCGCCTCCGCTACGCCTGTGGCCACCGTGACGCCCACGGTCCCCGCCGCGGTGACCATTCCGCGACCGGGAGCTTCCAGTGGCGCGCGCGTCGCCGAAGCGGCCCACGCCGCCGGTGGCCCGACGGCCGCCCACGACGCCACCGGCCAGTCCCGGCACACCGGTTCCGCGGCTGGAAGCGGTGACGCCCATGCTCCGGCAGCGTCGTCCCCCGCCGCGGACGACTGGCCCGAGCCGGCCCGTCCCGGCGCACCCGCCGCCGCGGCTGCGGCTGCGGCGGCCGAATCGAACACCCCCCCGGCAGCCGCGACGGCGGCCTCCCCCGGGGGTGGTCCCACGCCCGGCGGCGCAGGGGCCCTCCAGGGCCAGTGGGCCGCCGTGCTGGCCGCGCTCAAGCAGCGCAGCATCGTCGTCTGGGCCAACGTGAGCACCAACGCCCAGGTGGTGGGCGTGGAAGGCAATCTGGTCACGCTCGGCTTCACCCAGGTCGGCGCGATGAAGAACTTCACCGGCGGCGGCAAGGACGCCGTGGTGGCCACCGCGCTCGCCGACGTGCTCGGCGGCACCTGGCGGGTCGAAGCGGTCGTCGGCGGCTCCCCGCTGCCCCCGCCGCCCTCCCGTGGCCCTTCGCGCCCGCAACCGCCCTCTCACGGCGGCCAGCCCGGCTCTCCGCACGGCTCGACCAGTCCTCAGGGGACCGCCGCCGCCGCGCCCGCCGCCGCGCAGGGACGTACAGCCTCACACGGCGCAGCCCAGGAAGACCGGGGCACCCAGGACTCCGCCCACCCGCCGGCCGGCCCGTCGGCCGACGCTCCGGCCCGGCCTTCGGCCGCCCTGTCCGCGCCCGCTCCGTCCGGACGCACGACCACGGACGAGTCCTGGCCGGACGCCCCCGACGACCACAGCCCCGGCTCCCCGCCCACCCCCGACCCCACCCGCACCGTGGCCGTCGGAGCGCCGGCGAAGAGCGGTTCGGTCGGCCCGGGCCTGGCCGCCGCGAGGTCGGCGGCGAAGGCGGCCGCCCAGGCCGGCCCCCGTGCCCCTGCGGCCCGCGGTGCCGTCGCGGCCTGGCCGGACGCGGTTCCCAGCCGCAACAAGGGGCCGGAGTCCGACGAGGTCGACCGGCTCAACGACGCGGACGCCGACGCGAACGGGATCTCGGGCATGGTCCTGCTGGAACGCGAACTCGGCGCCCAGATGATCGGCGAGATCGACCACGCCTGACGCACTGATCCACCCGCGTGGCACGAACTCGCCTACGCCGCAGGAGGAGAGGAGCGGGCTCGCTCTGCGCCGCCGAAAGAGGGGCGCGAACTCGCCTGCGCCGCCGGAGAGAGGGTGCGGGTCCGCCTGCGCCGCCGTAGCAGCGCGGATGGTGTCAAGCGAGGCGGGAGCGGGCGGCTGCGGAGCGCGGGTCGGTCGGGGGCAGGGCGGCGAGGCGTTCGAGGATCTCGTAGTCGTCGCGCCCGTTGGCCGTCTGCGCGTACGCCCACAGATCGCCGGGCGAGCCCCATCGCAACAGACAGGCGCGCACCTGGGCTTCGAGCTCGTCCCGTTCCCTGCGGATCTCGGGTGACTCCGAGCGGGGCAGCAGCGGGCCGGCGTACGCGTGGGCCAGCGCGTCCGGGGCGCCGGCCGAGAGGTGGCGGCGCAGCGTCAGGAAGTCGGCCTCGACCGGGCAGGTCAGCCGGTACGGCTTGGCCGCGATCGCGTCCCCGAGCTGGGCGCGCAGCCGGTGGATCTCGGCCCGGATGGTCACCGGGTTGCCGTCGTCGCCGTACAGGTGGAACGAGAGTTGTTCGGCCGTCAGCCCGTGCGGATGCAGGGCCAGGAGGGCGAGGATCTCGGCGTGCCGGAGCGACAGCGGCCGGTCGCGCTCCCCGAACTCGGCCGAGGGTGTGCCTTCGCCGAGCAACGACAGGGTCAGGGTGGGGGGCGCGGCCGACGGCGTGGGGCGCAGCAGGAAGCCGTCGGAGAAGGGCTCCAGCAGGGCGACCGTTCCGTTGCGGAGGATCATGCGCTGCCCGGGGAGACGCAGGCGTGCGGCCGGGTCGCCGGTCGCGGAGCCGGCCGGAGGGTCTGCGCTCAGCGATGGGCCGCCCGCGTCGCCCCAGAGGTCGACGCGCTCGCCGAGGCTGTCCGACGGGTCACCCGAGATGACGCGGCCGGTGGACGACAGCAACACGCCGGGCCGGCCGCGCAGGGACTCGTAGCGGCGGCGCAGGCGGGCGTCGCGCTCGTGCATCCGCAGGGCGAGCTGGCTCTCGGCGAGCTTGGCCGTGGCGGCGACCAGGGCGACGGTCGCGGGGTGCAGGCTGCGGGAGGTGCCGCTGACGTCGACGCAGCCGACCACGCGGCCCGAGTCGGGGTCGGTGATCGGGGCGGCGCTGCACGACCACACGTGGAGGATGCGCATGAGGTGCTCCTCCGAGTAGACGTGCACGGGCCGGCCCGTCGCGAGGGCGGTGCCGATGCCGTTGGTGCCGACGCGGTGCTCGGTCCATTGGTGTCCGTCGGCGAGGCCGATCTGGTCGGCGCGGCGCAGGATCGAGTGGTCGCCCGCACGCCACAACACCTGGCCGTCACCGTCTGTGACGATCATGATGTGCCCGGTCTCGTCGGCGACACCTGAGAGCGTCTGGGCGATGAGGGGGAGCAGGGGCCGCAGCGGATGGGCTCCGCGGGCGTCCTCGATGCGCGACGGGTCGAGCACCAGGGGCGCGCTCTTGCCCTCGGGATCGATGCCCGCTTCCAGGGAGCGGTGCCAGGAAGCGGTGATCAGGCGGCGGGGCGACTCTCGCCAGACCCGCCCGCCGGCCGCGGCTTCGTGGGCTCTTCGCAGAAGGCGGGTGTACGCGTCGAGATGGGCGTAACTCATCGGTCACTCCAAGTAGTCAATTAGAGCATCCGTCTTGCGGGCGATCCGCGCAACCCGTTCAGGGGGATTGCGCAGGGTGATTGAATGAACGCAACGTGTGTGCAACGTTCGGCTCACTACCGTCCTGAAACACCGCGTCGGCGTGGTGCGGCCGCTCCGTCGGCGTGCTGGCCGGGTCTCGGACACTGGAGGGGGGCCGAGATCCGGCCAAAACATCCGGCACCCAGCGAGCCGGGCAGGCGAGTCCGCCGAAAAGCACACGTGCGGCGAGGGTGAGAGGGCCGAGGGCGAAACATGGGGACGCCGCCAGTACATGACGCCGCCCAAACACCGTAGGCTCGTGGCAGTCAAGAACGCGGAGCCACGAGGAGCGCACGACGGTGAACCCAGGGGATGTCAACCTGCAGCAGCTTCTGGAGCAGGCACAGCTCATGCAGCAGCAGCTTGTGAGCGCCCAGCAGGAGCTCAACGACGCGCAGATCGAGGGCTCATCAGGCGGCGGCCTGGTCACAGCCGTCGTCAACGGCTCGGGCGAGCTGCTCGAGCTCAAGATCAACCCGAGCGTGATCGACTCCGGCGACGCGCAGGATACCGCCGACACGATCGCCGACCTGGTGATCGCCGCGGTCCGCGACGCCGTGCGCGCGGCAGCCGACCTGCAGCAGGAGAAGCTCGGCCCGCTGGCCCAGGGGCTCGGTGGCGGCGGCCTCGGACAGTTGCCAGGGTTCTAGGCATGTACGAAGGGGTCGTCCAGAATCTGATCGACGAGCTGGGCCTGCTGCCCGGCGTCGGTCCCAAGAGCGCGCAGCGGATCGCGTTCCACCTGCTGGCGGCCGATCCAGCCGACGTCAAACGGCTGGCGCACGCGCTGCTTGAGGTCAAGGAGAAGGTGCGCTTCTGCCGGGTCTGCGGAAACGTGGCCGCTGAGGAGGAGTGCCGCATCTGCCGCGACCCGCGCCGCGACACGCATGTGATCTGCGTGGTCGAGGAGTCGAAGGACGTCGTCGCCATCGAGAGGACGCGCGAGTTCCGCGGCACCTATCACGTGCTCGGTGGCGCGATCAGCCCGATCGACGGCGTCGGCCCCGACGACCTGCGCATTCGCGAGCTCATGACCCGCCTGGCCGACGGCAGTGTGACCGAGCTCATCCTCGCCACCGACCCCAATCTCGAGGGTGAGGCGACGGCTACTTACCTTGCCCGTCTGGTCAAGCCGATGGGTCTGAAAGTGACACGACTGGCCAGCGGTCTGCCTGTGGGCGGTGACCTCGAATACGCCGACGAGGTGACCTTGGGCCGCGCGTTCGAAGGACGGAGGCTGCTGGATGTCTGACCAGTGGAGCACGCTGGCGGGAGAGATCTCCGCGCATGCGCAGAACTACGTGGACGGCCTCACCAGGGTCGCGGGCGGCGAGGGCGGCGACGCCATCTGGTCGCTGCTGCTGGTGGAGGTCGCGCAGGTCAGCTTGGCCGGTGCCAAACTGGGCGCCAATCAGGACGTGATCCTCGCCGGCAACTACGAGCCGCCGATGAGCGAGGACCCCGACATCGACGGCGTACGCACGGCGCTGGCCGAGCGGCTTGAGGCGGTCGACGACTACGCCGAGGTCTTCGACCCCTACAAGGACACCGGCGTCACCCCTTACCGGCTGTCCGACGACCTGACCGCGGTCGCCGCCGACCTCATCCACGGGCTGCGTCACTACCACGCGGGCCGTCCCCTTGAGGCGCTGTGGTGGTGGCAGTACTCCTACTTCAACACCTGGGGAAACCACGCGGGCGCGGCCATGCGGGCCCTCCAGGCGCTGGCGGCGCACTCGCGCCTCGACGTCGCGGAGGAAGCCACCGCGGTGTGACCAGCACAGCATGGTGATCAGCGGGATGATCATCCACATAGTGGTATGAGCCATCGAGCGCATGAGAGGCCCCCAGTAGACTGGCAGCTCACAGTCCAAACCGGGAGACTCTCGTGGCACTCGTTGTGCAAAAGTACGGTGGTTCGTCCGTCGCCGACGCGTCCTGCATCAAGCGGGTAGCGCAGCGGATCGTCGCGACGAAAAAAGCCGGCAACGACGTGGTCGTGATCGTCTCGGCGATGGGCGACACCACCGATGAGCTGCTCGACCTGGCCGAGCAGGTGTCGCCGCTGCCTCCAGGCCGCGAGCTGGACATGTTGCTGACCTCGGGCGAGCGCATCTCGATGGCGCTGCTGGCGATGGCGATCGCCAACCTCGGCCACGAGGCCCGCTCCTTCACCGGCTCGCAGGCCGGTGTGATCACCGACTCCACCCACGGCAAGGCGCGCATCATCGACGTGACGCCCAGCCGCATCCAGGAGGCCATCGACCAGGGTCACATCGCGATCGTGGCCGGCTTCCAGGGCGTTTCGCAGGACACCAAGGACATCACCACGCTGGGTCGCGGTGGCTCCGACACGACGGCGGTGGCGCTGGCGGCGGCCCTTGAGGCCGACGTGTGCGAGATCTACACCGACGTCGACGGCATCTTCACCGCCGACCCGCGCATCGTGCCGGCGGCCCGCCAGATCCCCAGGATCTCCTACGACGAGATGATGGAGATGGCGGCCTGCGGCGCGAAGATTCTGCACCTCCGCTGCGTCGAGTACGCTCGGCGGTTCAACCTGCCGATTCACGTCCGCAGTTCGTTCAGCACCAAGGAAGGCACGTGGGTCGTCATCGACCCTTACACCGAAGGAACCGAGATGGAGCAGCCGATCATCTCCGGCGTCGCGCACGACCGGAGCGAGGCCAAGATCACCGTTGTCGGGGTCCCCGACAAGGTCGGCGAGGCTGCCTCGATCTTCAAAACGCTCGCCGAGGCCGAGGTCAACATCGACATGATCGTGCAGAACGTGTCGGCCGCGGCCACCGGCCGCACGGACATCTCGTTCACGTTGCCCACGGCCGACAGCTCGACGGCCCTGACGGCGCTGAAGAAGATCCAGGCCGGCATCGGCTACGAGTCGCTGCTCTTCGACGACCAGATCGGGAAGGTGTCGCTGATCGGCGCGGGCATGCGCTCGCACCCCGGCGTCACGGCGACGTTCTTCGCGGCCCTCGCCGACGTCGGGGTCAACATCGAAATGATCTCCACCTCGGAGATCCGCATCTCAGTGGTCGTCGAGCAGGACGGTGTCGACGCGGCCGTGGCGGCCGCCCACCGTGCCTTCGATCTCGACGCCGACCAGGTCGAAGCCGTGGTGTACGGAGGTTCCGGACTATGAGCAAGCCCAATCTCGCCCTGATCGGGGCCACCGGCGCCGTGGGCACCGTGATGCGCGACATCGTCTCCTCGCGCGCGGACATCTGGGGCGAGATCCGTCTCGTCGCCTCCGCCCGCTCAGCGGGCAAGGTGCTCCCCGTACGCGGTGCGGACGTCGTGGTGCAGGCCCTCACGCCCGAGGTGTTCGACGGCATCGACATCGCCATCTTCGACGTGCCCGACGAGGTCTCGGCCGTGTGGGTGCCGATCGCGGCCGAGCGCGGCGCGATCGCGATCGACAAGTCCGGCACGTTCCGGATGGAGGCCGACGTTCCGCTGGTCGTGCCCGAGGTCAACCCGCTCGACGCGCGCGAGCGGCCGCGCAACATCATCTCGACCCCCAACTGCACGACCCTGTCGATGATGGCGGCCATGGGCGCGCTGCACGCCGAGTTCACGCTCAAGGAGCTCGTCGTCGCCTCCTACCAGGCGGTGTCGGGCGCGGGCGTGGCGGGCTCGGAGCGGCTCTACGACGAGATCGAGGCGCTGGCCGGTGACCGGTCGATCGCCCAGGTGGCGGGCGACGTGCGCAAGGTGCTGGCCAACAAGCTGCCCGCCGAGTCGCCGTTCCCGGCGCCCGTGGCGTTCAACGTGGTGCCGTGGGCCGGCTCCTACAAGGACGGCGGCTGGGCCTCCGAGGAGCTCAAGCTCCGCAACGAGTCCCGCAAGATTTTGGGCATCCCCGATCTCAAGGTCTCCGCGACCTGCGTACGCGTGCCGGTGATCACGACCCACTCGCTGGCCGTGCACGCGCGCTTCGAGCGCGAGATCACGGTCGCCGACGCGCACCGCATCCTGGAGGCGGCGCCGACGGTGGTCCTCATGGACGACCCGGCCAACGGGGTGTTCCCGACGCCTCTGGAGACCGTGGGCAACGACCCGACCTACGTGGGCCGCATCCGTCAGGCGATCGACTTCCCCAATACGCTCGACCTGTTCGTGTGTGGTGACAACCTGCGCAAGGGAGCGGCGCTCAACGCGGCGGAGATCGCCGAGTTGGTGGCTTCCGAGCTGTAACCGGTTGGTCAGGAAGGGCGCCGTGCGAGATGTCGTGCGGCGTCCTTTCATGTCCGGCGCAGGGTCATGTCCGGCGCAGGGTCATGTCCGGCGCGGCAAGGCACGTCGCGCGTCGGGTGTCCGTGTCCGGTCGCCGGGACGGGGCACGGTTGCTCTGTCACCGGAAGAGGATGTCCCAGTGGCTGCTCTCGTCGGCGAACGTCGTGCCGGTGTCCGAGCGGTAGAGCGCGGCGCCGTCACTGCGTACCCCGCTCTTGTGGTGGTTCTTGGTGATGTGCCGGTCGATGCAGGCGCTGTGTGAGATGTCGAGTTTGTAGCCGTTGCCGTGGCTGAAGTGACCGGCGGCGTGGCCCTCTTCGGTTCCGCCCGTGACCATGATCGGGCAGCCGCTCTCGCGCTTGAGCTCGATGACGCGGGCGATCGTCCCGGCGCGTACGGAGTCGAGCGAGGTGCAGTGATGCATGTGCTTGCTCGTGCAACTTCCGGTCGAGTGCGTCCGCAGCCCGGCGCTCTTCAGCCAGCTGCTCGCGGTGCGGTGGGACATGTGCATGGCCGCCTGCCGGGGCATGACGCGTGACAGGTCGGGACGAACGCGCTTGTGGGCCACGTGAGGCCGCGCTTCGGGCATCACGGCCACACCGGTGCGCACCGGCCGCTTACGGACGGTCTGAAGCGGCGTCTGGGGCCGCTCGCGGGCCGTCTCCTCCTGCACGGCCCGTGGCTGGACCCGCGAGGGCCGCCCGGCGCGTGCGTGGATCGGCCTGTCCTGTGCGGTTCGTGGCTGGATCCGCGAGGGCCGCCCGGCGCGTCGGTGGATCAGCGCGGGTTGCTCGGCCCGTGGGCGGATCAGCGTTTCCTGCTCGGCCGGTGGCTGGAGAAGCGTCTCCTGCTCGGCTCGTGGCTGCGGGGCTTCCTGCTCGGCCGGTAGCTGGAGCAGTGCTTCCTGCTCGGCCCGTGGCTGGACTCGCACGGGCCGCTCGGCCCGTGGCTGGAGCAGCGAGGGCTGGTCGTGGATCTCGTTCGAGCCTTCCGTCATGGTCAGCGGCCAGCCGTTCCGCAGATCGAGCAGGTGCCCGCGAGCCATCATGAGACGCTCGTGGGCCACCCATGGGCCGACCTCGAAGGTCTCGAGGAAGCCCAGGGCCGCCGGGTGGGGAGGCACGGCCTCGTACGGTCCGCTCTGTGCCGGCTGCCCTTCGGGGAAGGTAGCGGCGGAAGCGGCCGAGGCCAGCGCGATTATGGAGATCTCAATGCCGAGGAGCGCGACTACGATGAGGCGCACTGTTCCACGTATCCACATGTCGATGCCTTTTCGCGGAAAAGAGCCCTTCCGCCACAAACGACAATCCCACCATTCACAGGAGATAACTCATGCCGCGAGCGCAACTTTGCCTTGTGGCGGTGATCACCGTGCGGCTTCATGACCGAACCAGGTCTCACGACGTAAAGTGACGAACGTGTCCGAAGCCCGAAACCGAGGATCGGAGAGCACCCGAGAGGTCATCGTCGACACGGCTTTGCGCCTGTTCCGGGAGCGCGGCTTCGACGCGACCACGATGCGTGCCATCGCCGCCGAGGCCGGAGTGTCAGTGGGCAACGCCTACTACTACTTCGAGGGCAAGGAGGCGTTGATCCAGGCGTACTACGACCGTGCCCAGGCCGAGCACGAGCAGGCCTGCAGGGATTTCCTGGCCACCGAGGAGTCGTTCGCGGGCCGGCTGACCGGGGTGCTGCGCGAATGGATCCGCGTGTCCGAGCCGTACCACGAGTTCGCCGTGAAGTTCTTCAAGCACGCGGCCGAGCCGGCGAACCCGCTGAGCCCGTTCAGCGAGCAGTCGTCCCCCGCCCGTGAGGCGTCCATCGCGATCTACCGCGAGGTCGTCGAGGGGTCGCGGGACCGCATGAACGCCGAGCTGCGCGAGGAGCTGCCCGAGTTGTTGTGGCTCATGTCCATGGGCATGGTGCTGTTCTGGGTGCACGACACCTCGCCGGGGTGCCGGCGTACGCACCGGCTGATCGACGTCACGGTGCCGCTGGTGGACCGGCTGGTCGGGCTCTCCCATCTGCCAGGACTGCGGGGGATCACGAAGGACTTCATCGCGGCGGTCCACGAGCTGCGCGCATAGGGAAACATACCGAGCGGTTGGTATGGTCGGCCCAAAAGATCTGGAGGCCGTGTATGACGCAGAACTGGGGCATGACGATCCCCTTCTACGACCGCTCGCTGTCGAAGTCCCAGGAGCTGATCGCGCAGTTGCCGGGGCTCGGCTACACCGACGCGTGGTCGGCCGAGGTCAACGGCGCCGACGGGTTCGTGCCCCTGGCCATGGCCGCGCAGTGGGCGCCGGGGATCAGGCTGGGCAGCGCCATCGTCCCGGTGTCGACGCGCGGCCCGGGACTGCTGGCCATGTCCGCGGCGACACTCGCCGACCTGGCGCCCGAGCGGTTCGTGCTGGGCATCGGCGCGTCCTCGCCCGCGATCGTCGAGCGGTGGAACGCGGGCACGTTCGACAAGCCGTACGCGCGCACCCGCGACACGCTGCGCTTCCTGAAGAAGGCGCTGGCGGGGGAGAAGGTCTCGGAGAAGTACGAGACGTTCGAGATCAAGGGGTTCAAGCTGGAGCGGGCCCCCAAGATCCCGCCCAAGGTGGTCCTGGCGGCCCTGCGGCCCAGGATGTTGCGGCTGGCGGCCGAGGAGGCCGACGGGGCGATCACGAACTGGCTCTCGCCCGACGACGTCCGCCAGGTGCGCTCCGTGATCGGCCCCGGCACCGAGCTGATCGCCCGCCTGTTCGTCTGCGTGAGCGAGGACGCCGACAAGGTACGCGAGCTGGGCCGGTGGATGCTGGCCAGCTACCTGACCGTCCCGGTCTACGCCGCGTTCCACGACTGGCTGGGCCGCGGCGAGGTGCTGCGCCCCATGCACGAGGCGTGGGCGGCCGGCGACCGGCAGGCGGCGCTCAAGGCCATCCCCGACGAGGTGGTCGACGCGTTGATCGTGCACGGCGACGCGGCCACCTGCCGCGCCAGGATCCAGCAGTACGTGGACAACGGGCTCGACACCCCCGTGCTCGCCCCCATCCCGGGCGGAGAGATCTCCATCGAACAAGCCGTGCGAGACCTGGCTCCCAAAGCGTAGGAGGGGTTCATGGACGACTTACTGAGGCTGGACGCGGTCGGGCAGGCGCAGGCGGTCAAGGACGGCCTGGTGTCCCCCCGTGAGCTGACCGAGGCCGCGATCGCCGCCATCGAGGCCCGCGACGGCGAGCTGAACGCGGTCATCCACCGCCGTTTCGAGCGGGCCCTGGCCGAGGCCGGCGCCGTCCCCGGCGAGGCGCCCTTCGCCGGTGTGCCGATCCTGCTCAAGGATCTCGGCTGGCGGCAGGCGGGCGAGCCGTACAGCGCGGGCTCGAACGTCCGCGACGGCCTGGAGGACGCCGCGGACGGCTACGGCGTCGTACGGCTGCGCTCGGCCGGCTTCGTGATCCTCGGCCGGACCAACACCCCCGAGTTCGGCAGCACGATCACCACCGAGCCGGTGGCCTTCGGGCCCACGCGCAACCCGTACGACCCGGCGTACTCGGCGGGTGGTTCGAGCGGCGGCTCCGCCGCGGCGGTGGCGGCCGGGATGGTCGCGCTGGCGTCGGCCAGCGACGGCGGCGGGTCGATCCGCATCCCCGCGTCCCTGTGCGGCCTGGTGGGGCTCAAGCCGACGCGGGGGCGGACGAGCATGGGACCGAGCATGGGCGAGGGCTGGAACGGCTTCTCGTGCCCGGGATTCGTCACCAGGACCGTACGCGACACGGCGGCGGCGCTCGACCTCGTCGCAGGGCTGCACCCCGGTGACCCGTACGACGCTCCCGCGCTGCCGGGACCGCTGGCCGCCGAGACGAAAGCGGAGCCGGGGAGGTTGCGGATCGGGTTCCTGACCACGCATCCCCGGGGCGACGTGCCGGAGGCGCCCGAGCTGACCGAGGCCGTGGCCACGACCGCCGCCCTGCTGGAGGCGCTCGGCCACGACGTCGCCCCGGGCGGCCCCGAGGCTCTGGGCGACCCCGAGTTCACCGGTCACTTCGGGGCCATCGTGGCCAACAACCTCGCGGCGCAGGTCGCCGGCCTGGGCGAGCTGCGCGGCAAGCCCGTGGAGCTGGAGGAGCTGGAGCCGCGCAACGCCGCCATGGTCACCGCCGGCCGCGGGCACAGCGCGGTCGAGCAGATCCTGGCCACCCAGTGGGTGGACGGCTTCCGCCGCCGGATGGCCGGGTGGTGGAGCTCCGGCCACGACCTGCTGCTGATGCCGTCGCTGGGCGTCGCGCCGTTCCGGCTCGGCTGGATCCCGCCCGATGACCTCAGCATCGCCATGGGCAGGACCATGCACGGCGTGGCCTTCACCTCGCCGATCAACGCCACCGGGCAGCCGGCCATCTCGCTGCCGCTGCACCGGGACGAGGCGGGGATGCCGGTCGGGGTGCAACTCGTGGCGGCGGCCGGCCGGGAGGACCTGCTCATCAGGGTGGCGGCACAGATCGAGCGGGCCAGGCCGTTCACGCACACGGCCATGCGCTGATCGAGCGGCCAGGCCGTTCACGCACGCGGTGATGCGCTGATCGAGCGGCCAGGCCGTTCACGCACGCGGTGATGCGCTGATCGAGCGGCCAGGCCGTTCACGCAGGGTGATGCGCTGAACCGGCAGGAACTCCTCACCTCGGCAACGCGTTATGTCGTGAGAAGCCGGGGGTAGGGGGTTTTCCATGATGGCTAAGGCAGCACGGGCAGCGGCGGCGTGGCGCACGTATCGCGATGTGACCAAGCCTGGTTCTCCTGGCCTGTTGACCAGGGTCCGGGCCATCCCCCGCATGGTGGGCGCGGTCATGCGCGGCCGGTACGCCGGGATGGGCAAGGGCAAGCTGGGCCTGCTGGGCCTCGGGGTGCTCTACATCGTGTCGCCGGTCGACGTCCTGCCCGACTTCCTCGTGCTGATCGGGGTCGCCGACGACTTCGGCGTCTTCCTGTGGCTCATGGCCTCGCTGCTCGGCGAGAGCGGGCGCTACGTCGAGCACGAGCGCAGCGTCATCCAGGGCCGGCTCGAAGCGGACCGGCTTGATCAGGGCCGGCTCGACGAGGGCCGGCTCGGGCGGGGCCGGCTCGACGAGGGTTAGATCTCCTCCATCCGCAACCAGGCGCGTGACGGCAGCGGGTGCCCGAACAGGCGGGCCGCGTTGCCGTAGGCGACCCTGGCGATGTCGGCGGGCGGAAGCGTGCCGAGGTTGCGCGCCACCGACTTCTGGGTGTCGGGCCAGGTCGAGTCGGAGTGCGGATAGCCGCTCTCCTGCAGCACGTGGTCGAGGCCGACCGCGAGCCGCACCCCCGACAGCGCGTGGTCGTCGAGCGTGCCGAAGAAGAAGTTGCGGCGCATCACCTCGCTGGGCTTGAGCCCGCCCTCCCACTGCGCCTCGCCGGCGACCGGGTGGTCGAGGGCGTAGTCGGCGCGCTCGGCCAGCATCGGCAGCCAGCCGACGCCACCCTCGACGATGAGGATGCGCAGCGCGGGGAAACGCAGCGGCAGCCCCGACCAGAGCCAGTCGGCGCAGGCGAACATGGCGCTGGTCGGCATCAGCGTGGTGATGGCCTCGATGGGCGTGTCCGGCGAGGGCACGGGCGACCACGACGAGTCACCGGCGTGCAGGCAGACGACGGTCCCGGTCTCCTCACAGGCGGCGAAGAACGGGTCCCAGTGGCCGGTGTGGATCGACGGCAGGCGCAACCTGGTGGGGAACTCGGGGAAGACGACGGCCTTGAAGCCCCGGGCGGCGTTGGCGCGGATCTCCTTGGCGGCCACGTCGGGATCGGGCAGCCACGGAAGTTGCAGGCCGATGATCCGCTCGGGATAGGTGCCCGCCCAGACGTCGATGTGCCAGTCGTTCCACGCCCTGACGAGGGCGAGGCCGAGCTCCTGGTCGCGGGTCCTGGCGAACGGCATGCCCGACTGACCGGCCAGCATGCCGGGGAAGCAGAGCGCGGCCCAGATGCCGGCGACCTCCATGTCCTGGATGCGGGCCTCGATGTCGTGGCAGCCCGGCCGCATGTGCTCGAACCGGACGGGATCCAGCGTCCACTGCTCGCGCGGCAGCCCCGCGCCCACGTCGATGCCGGCGCACGGATAGGTGGCCCCGCCGTAGCGCCAGACTTGGTGACCCGCCTCCGTCTCCACGACCTTGGGCGCGACCTCGGCGTATTTCTCCGGCAACCGGTCTTCGAAAAGGTCGGGAGGCTCGATCAGGTGATCGTCGGCGGAGATGATCACATAGTCGCGCCGCCTCGGGTCAGGGTCGGGGAGCAGCGGCGTAGTCACGCAGGTAACCGTACGACGGCGGCATAACGTCGAACAAGCTGCGACGTATCCGTTGGGTATCCGTGTTTTTCTGACCCGGGACCGCCGGGAGGGGGAATGCGGGCGATCCCGGGCTCAAAGGGCCCGCTCGCCGAGCCGCAGCCGACGGGGGGCCTCGGGTCCCACTACCCCTCTGAGATCTCTTCAGTCAGCAAATGCCGGCGAAGTTCGGCGACCGTGGCCGGGCCGAGCTGGAGGACGTCTGTGACGTAGTTCTCGACCGAGCCGTGCCGCCTGGTCATGTCGGTGAGGAAGAAGCGCATGGCCTCGGCGGGAGCCTGGCCGAAGCCCGGCCACAGCGGCGCGTCGGGATGTCTCCTGCTCCAATCGGCCACGAAGCGCTCGGTGGCCAGCCCGGTGAGCGCGTAGTCGGCCACGATGTCGTCCTCGCTCACGCCCGCCAGCGACAGGATCATCGCGATGAGCACGCCGGTACGGTCCTTGCCGGCGGCGCAGTGGACGACGGCGGGGGAGTTGTCGGCCCGCGCCACCGTCTCCAGGGCGGTCCTGAGGTTGCCGACGCCGTCCTCGGTCACCTCCAGGTAGCGGTCGGCCAGGTATCTGCCGACGCCCGCCTCCTCGCTGAAGGCGGCGGTGTCCCAGCGACGTCCCTCGATGGGCAGGTTCTGGTAGTGCTGGCCCTCGGCCTCCGGCACGCGTCCCATTCTCTCGACCTCGAACGGGTGCCGCAGGTCGATGACGGTGCGGACGCGCAGCGCCTGGAAGGCCGTCAGATCGTCGCCGGTCAGCCAGCCCAGGCTGTCGGCGCGGTAGAGGCGCTGCCACTGGACGGTGCGCCCGTCCCTGGCGGCATATCCACCTATATCGCGAAAATTGCAGAGATTAGTGAACTCAATGTGGCGGATCACCCTCAATACCTTAAGTGGTGGCGGTCTCGGCCTCCTGGGCCGCTGACGAGCCGCCGCCCTCCTGGGCCCGGCGCTCGGCCACCTCACGCCGGATCAGCAGGATCCACCCCCCGATGGCGATGCCGATGAACAACCACCACTGCACCCCGTAGGCCAGGTTGAGCCCGCCGCCCGCGCCGACGTCGGGCGCGGGCACCGGCTCGGGCGCGGTGGCGGGCGCGGGCTGCTGCTCCATCAGGTCCACGTAGCCGCCGACGAGACGGTAAGGGAGCCCTTGCCCGATCTTGTCGCTGTTGATCAGCAGGACCTGCCCGGCGGGCAGCCCGGAGCGCTCCCTGATGCCGCTGGACTCCTCGGTCTCAGTGAGCCGTAGCCGTCCGGTGACACTTACCTGTCCGGTGGCCGGAGGGGGCACCTCCGGCGTGGCGTCGGCGGTGGCGCCCGCCTTGACCCAGCCCCGGTTGACGATCACGGCCGTGCCGGAGCCGGTGACGAGGGGGGTCAGCACGTAGTAGCCGGGCCGGCCGTCCTGGGGGCGCCGGCGTACGAGAAGGGCGTGGGACGGGTCGTACGTGCCGGAGACCGTGACGGTCTTGAACCGGTCGTCCTCGCGCACCTGCCGCCCCGGGGCCGTCAGGCCCGCAAGGGGCACCGGCGCGGCCTCGATGTTGGCCGTGACCAGCTCGCTGTTGGCGGAGCGCTCCTCGAAGCGCCCGAACTGCCACCGCCCGAGGAACACGAAGGCGGGAATGACCAGCAGCACCACCACATGGAGCGCGAGCCATCGAGGCGTCAGCAGGAACCGGTACACGCCTTCAAGGGTAGGCACCGGCACCGGTGCTCCTCCACACGGCTCGGCTGCTCAGGCACTCTCGCGGGCGGCCCCGGGCGCGGGGCTGACCTCGCGCGGCCCGCTCACCTCGTGGCCGTCGGCGCAGCGGAAGTGCTGCTCGATGGCGGCTCCGCAGTCGCGGTGCGTCAGCAGCACGGGGGGCCCGTCGTCGCCTGCCAGGTATTTGTCGCCCCAGTGCATCAGCGCGACGAGCAGCGGATAGAGGTCGCGGCCCTTCTCCGTGAGGCGGTATTCGTCGCGCTGGCGCTGCCCAGGCTCGCGGTAGGGCTTCTTGCGCAGCAGGCCCTCGTCGACCAGCCGGCAGAGGCGGGCGCTGAGCACCTGGCGGGGGGCGCCGGTGGCCGCCTGCATGTCGGCGAACCGCCGGACTCCGCTGAACGCCTCGCGCAGCACCAGGAAGGTCCACTTCTCCCCGACGATGTCCAGGGTGCGCTCGATCGAGCAGTTGTCCACCCGGAAGGGAACGTTCATTTTTACATTATACCTGAGTTCGATTGACAGACTCAGGCACGCGGATGCACGCTGGGTCTATGCACCGAACTCAGATCCGGCCGGCTCGCCCGGACGACGAGGAACGGATCAGGCGCTTTCTGACGGGGTTGTCGCTGCACACGCAGACACTCCGCTTCTTCACCGGCATCACCACACCGGCCGCCGGGCTGGTCCGCACCCTGATCGCGGTGGACGAGCGCCGCGACGCCCTCGTGGCCACGGCGGCGGGCGGGGAGATCGTCGGCCACGCCATGAGCTACCAGGGCGGTTGTGCCGACGTGGAGATCGCCGTGGTCGTGGCCGATCAGTGGCAGGGCTTCGGGCTGGGGTCCAAGCTGATCGACACGCTGTTGTCGCGGGCCTCGGTCAGGGGCGCGCGGACCGTGGGCATGGACGTTCTCGGCGAGAACCGGCGGGTGCTCAGGCTCATCCGCAGGCGCTGGCCGGAAGCCGAGATGAAGGTCACGTCAGGGTCCGTTGCGGTGACGGCTATGATCAATCAGGCCGGGTCATTTGCGGAACAACGTTCTGGTAGCACACCATTGACAGCGTGAAGAGTGTCAAGAACGGACGCGACGGCCGTACCCGCATCATCGAGGGCGCCCTCCGCCGCTTCAGCCAGGACGGGGTGTCGGCCACCACGCTGGCCAGCCTCCGTGAGGAGAGTGGCGTAAGCGTCGGCAGCTTCTACCACCACTTCGCCAGCAAAGAGCACGTCTACGGAGTCCTCTACTCCGAGATCCTCGCGGCCTACCAAGAGGCCTTCCTGGCCGAGCTGGTGGGCCACGAGGGCGCCCGAGACGGCATCGAGGCGGTCGTGGCCTTCCACATGCGCTGGTCGGGAGAGCACCCGGAGCGGGCCAGGCTGCTGGTCAGCGAGCGCCCGCCACGCAAGACCGAGCCGGGTGGAGCGGAGGTCGCCGAGGCGCGACGCGCCTTCTTCCGCAAGGTCTCCGACTGGTGGCGGCCGCACATGAAGAACGGCCTGCTCCAGCCGGTGCACGCGACCATGTGCTACGTCCTGTGGCTGGGCCCGGCGCAGGAGATGTGCCGGTTGTGGTTCGCCGGGGCGCACACCCCCACGGAGGAGGAGATCAACGGGCTGGGCGAGGCCGCCTGGCAGAGCCTGCGCCAGCGCGAGGAGTGAGGTCCGGCCAGCGTGGGGATTAAGGTCCGGCCAGCGCGGGGAGCAATGATCTGAGCACCGTGTGTGGTGTTATTGTCCAGATGTGACACGACCGCGGGCGCTGGTGCTGCCCACCCTGCCGGAGCGCGCGCTCGCCCGCCTGGGTGAGGTGGCCGAGCTGGTCGAGGTTCCCGCGCGGCCGGATCTCGGCTTCACCGATGACCAGCTCGCCGATCTGGTCATCGAGACCGGCGCGACCGTCGTCATCACCGACGGCGACCAGGTCCGCACGTCCGTGCTCGGGTTGCATCTGGACGTGGTGGCCATCATGGGCGCGCCCGCGAGCGTCGACCTGACGCTGGCCACCGAGCGCGGGATCACCGTGCTGTACGCCGCCGACCGCGATCCCGAGGCGGTCGCCGAGCTGACCCTCGCGCTGCTGTTCGCCGTCAGCAGGAACATCGTGACCGCCGACAGGGAGCTACGCCACGGGCACGTGCACCGCGGCCGGGTGCCGCCCGCGCAGCGCCACCGGGGCAGGCGGCTGACCGGCAGGACGTTCGGCATCGTGGGCCTCGGCCGCGTCGGCCGGGCCATGCACTGGCGCTGCGAAGGGCTCGGCATGCGGGTGATCACCTGCGATCCGTTCGTGCCCGAGGCCACCCACACGCTGCCCGACCTGCTGGCCGAGTCTGACGTGGTGTCGCTGCACGTGCCGCTGAACTCGGAGACCAGGGGCCTGTTCGGCTACACCGAGTTCGGCGCGATGCGGCCGGACTCCATCTACCTCAACACCTCGCGTGGCGCGCTGCACGATCTGAAGGCGCTGGTCGACGCGCTGCGCTGGGGTCAGGTGGGCGGCGCGGGGCTCGACCACTTCGAGGGCGAGTGGCTCGATCCGGCCCACCCTCTGACCAGCCTGCCCAACGTGGTGCTGACGCCCCGGCTGGGCGAGGCCACGGGGGAGAGCCAGGAGGAGCTGGCCGAGACACTGGTGGCGGACATCGCGCGGCTGCTGCGGGGCGAGGCGCCCGCGCACGCGTACGCGCCCGTCATGCCGCTGGCGGGGCCGGCGTAGATCAGGCGGGGTCAGCGGGCGTTGGTCGGGGTCAGCGGGCGGGTGCCGCTGGGATCAGGCCGGCTGCCGGAGGCGGGTGGGGACCCGCCAGCTCGCCCGGTCGAGTGAGATGTCCAGCCGCAGATCGCCACGCTGCCTGCGCAGCCCGGGGACCCGGACCCGGTCGTGCACGTCGAACCTGCCCCGGTGCGGATAGCCGAACCCGAGCTCGCCGGGCAGCACGCGGAGGTCGTCGCGGTTGCCGCAGCGCGGGCAGGTCCATGAGACCAGGTCGAGGCCGCGGTTGTAGTCGGAGCAGGCGCTGAAGTACTCGTCGGGCCCGAATCGGGATTCGCAGGCCAAGCAGGGGATCAGCATGTGTCCGCTCCTCGGTATGGCGTTCTTGCACTCCTAGAGATACCGCGCCCTACTTGTCCAACGCTTGCAGAACGCTTGGGCGCTTAAGTAACAGTATGAGCACTGTCGGTATCGGATCATGCGTGGAGTCCGCGGTGAAAGGATGGGCTCGTGGAAAGACTGCGCCAGCATCTCCTGGAAACCGGATACACGATCGACGGCGTCCGCGAGCGGCTGGGGAGCATGGCCGCCTCGGCGCTGTCCCGCGAGGAGCTGGTCCCGGCTCTGCGGGCGACCGCCGACGGCGACCCGCTGGCCACGTTGATCAGGCTGTGGTGGCTCGGCGTTGCCGTTCCCGCCAAGGACGTCGCGCGCGAGGTGCTCGACTCCGGGCTGGTCGAGGCCGTCAACGGTCAGGCGGGCGGCGATGGCCGGTCGGGCGGTGACCAGCTCAGCGGCAGTCAGACGGGCGGCAGTCAGGCGGGCGGTGGTCTGGTGCGGGCGACCGTGCACCTTCAGCCGTGGGAGACCGGCGGCTACCTCGTCTCCGACCGTAAGGTGCGGCCCGGCGACCCGTCGTTGCGGTCCGACCACGTCGTGGGCGCCGGGGGCGCGTCGGCCAACCTGGCTCAGCTCGTCAGCCGCCGCCCGGTCCAGCGCGCGCTCGACCTGGGCACGGGGTGCGGCGTTCAGGTGCTGCACCTGGCGGGGCGGGCCGAGCACATCACGGCCACCGACCTCAACCCGCGCGCCCTGGAGCTGGCCGAGCTGAGCTGGCGGTTGTCCGGCGTCGAGGGGGTGGAGCGGCGCACGGGGTCGATGTACGAGCCGGTCGGGGACGAGCTGTTCGACCTGATCGTGAGCAACCCGCCGTTCGTCATCGCTCCCACGCGCGACCAGCGGCTGACCTACCGGGAGTCGGGGGCCAGGGGCGACGGCTTCTGCCGCGACCTCGTCCGCCGCACGCCCCGCCACCTGGCGCCGGAGGGCCAGGCCCACTTCCTGGCCAACTGGCTGCACGTCGAAGGCGAGGACTGGCACGACCGGGTCGGCGGCTGGTTGCGCGAGACCGGCTGCGACGCCTGGGTGGTCCAGCGTGACGTGCAGGACCCGGCCGAATACGTCGAGCTGTGGCTCAAGGACGCGGCCGAGCAGGGCACCAGGGACTACACCGCGCACTACGACCGGTGGCTGGCCTGGTTCGACGAGCTGAAGGTGGAAGGCGTCGGCTTCGGCTGGATCACCATGCGCAACTCCGGCACGCTCGACCCGGTCGTCCGCGTGGAGCACCTGGATCACCAGGTCATGCTCCCGGTCGGCGACTATGTGGACGCCGTGGTCGACGCCATCTCCGTCGCACACCGCGCTCGGGGGCTGGACGCCGCGCTGCTGCGTACGGTCGACGGTCTGCTGGACGAGCGGATCGGCCTGCCCGGCGCGGAGGACCCCATGCGCATCGTGCTGCGCCAGACGCAGGGGCTGCGCCGCAGCAGGGAGGTCGGCACGGTGGAGGCCGCGCTGGCCGGCGTGTGCGACGGCGAGCTGGCCCTCGGGCCGCTGCTCAACGTGATCGCCGAGCTGGTCGGCGACGGCGAGATGCCTGACTCCGACGCGATTAGGCCCCTCATCGCCGAGGGTTATTTCTTGCTTTAATTCGCCGTTGATCCGACGTTGACTCCGTGGGTGGAGTCTCTTGACCAGGACACGGACCTGGGGGGTTCGAGGGCCGTGTCAGGTTCGGCCGGTCGTCCTGAGTGAGGCGGCTAGCTACTACGCGGAGCATCCGGATAACCGGGCCCCCTAGCGACGCGTGGCGGCGAGGGCGACCGGCCGGGCTCAACATCGTGATCAGCAGTCCGCTTCGCAGGTTTCCCATGAGAAGGGAGAGCCTTGATCAACCACGTGTGGATGACACGTCTGGACGACGAGCTGTACTCAGGGCTCGACGACGGACTCAGCGACGGACTGGGCGACAGGGTCAGTAATGGACCCAGTGACGGACCCAGCGGCGACGGACCGGACGACGGGCTCAGCGGCGGACTCGGTGGCGGACTCGGTGGCGGGCTCGGGGACGGGCTCGGGGACGGCGTCCGTGCGGGGGACGCTGTCGAGGAGGAGCTTGAGGTCGCCGGCCTCGGGAGCGCCGAGCCGGGCGAAGATCTCGAAAGCCTGCCGTAGACAGTCGAGGCTCCGCATCGTGCTGCCTAGACCGCGCAGCGCCTTGCCCAGGACGGTGAGCGAGAGCGCCTCCCCATAGGGATGGCCGATGTCGCGGGCGACCACCAGAGCCTGCTCCGCGTGCCGCACGGCGTCGGGATAACGCTCGGCGGCGATGAAGGTCTCCGCCAGCCTGGAGCACACCCGCTGCTCCCACACCCGCTGCTTGCTCGCCCGGAAGAAGGCCAGGCACTCGGCGTGGTGGTGGACGGCCTCGGTGAGGCGGCCGACCCGGGACAGGACGATCCCCAGGTGGTAGCGGGCACGGGCGGTGCCGGCGCCGCTGCCGATCTCCGTGAAGATGGCCAGGCCCGCCTCCGCCGCGGCGATGGCGTCCTCGGGACGGCCGAGGCCCAGGTGGTCGCGGGCGGAGTAGCTGAGGACGAGGGCCTCGCCGGCCGGTACGCCGTTCTCGCGGTAGAAGCGCGTCGCCGCGTCGAACAGGGCCAGCGCCTCGGTGTGGCGGCGCTGCCTGCCGACGACGACGGCCAGGGCGTTGAGCACCTCGCCGGTGACCAGCTTCTCGCCGCGGGCCTGCGACAGCTCGTGCACGACCCTGAACTGCTCCTCGGCCTCCTTGAGCCGGTTGCCGGCGAACAACACCCGGCCCAGCACGTAGCGCGACCGCAGCTCGCCGGCCTGGTCGCCGAGTTTCTGCGCGGCGGCCAGCACGGCCCGCGTGCTCTGGTCGAACTCGCGCGTGTGCGTGCCCGACTCCAGCAGCGGCTCCATCGCCACCAGCAGGTCGCCGGCGGGCAGGAGCTGCTCGCCGGTACGGGCGGAGGCGGCGGCCTGGTTGATGGTGGCGAACAGCGAGTCGCCCTCGGCGATCAGCCACGCCACGGCCTCGTCGGCGCTGGTGAACGTCCGCCCGCTGCCGATCACCACGATGTTGGCCGGAATCATGCTGCCCTCGTAGGCCAGCCCGTGGGCGGACTGGGCCGAGGCCAGGTAGAAGCCGAGCAGCCGGCGCAGCGCCAGGGTCTTGGCCTGGGGCCGCTCGCTCCGCTCCAGCGCCCGCCGGGCGAACAGCTTGAGCAGGTCGTGGAAGCGGTAGCGGCCCGGGCCCGGCGCCTCCAGCAGGCTGGCGTCCACCAGGGACTCCAGCACCTCTTCGGCCTCGAACTCGCTCATCGACAACACCGCGGCCGCGGCTCCGGAGGAGATGTGCGGCCCGTTGGGCAGCGAGAGCAGGCGGAACGCGCGCGCCTGGCCGGGCTCCAGCTGCCCGTAGCCGAGCGCGAACGTGGCCTCGACGGCGAGGTTGCCCACGCGCAGCTCGTCGAGGCGGCGCTGCTCGTCGGCGAGCCTGGGCACCAGGGAGGCGACCGTCCACGTGGGCCGCGCGGCGAGCCTGGCCGCCACGATCCGGACGGCCAGGGGCAGGAACCCGCACGCGGCCACCACGTCCATGGCCGCGCCGTGCTCGGCCGACACGCGCTCGGCCCCGGCCACGGTCGAGAAGAGCGACAGCGCCTCGTCCGGCTCCATCACGTCGAGGTCGATCAGCTTGGCGGAGGCCAGGTCGGCCAGCTTGACGCGGCTGGTGACGAGGGCCGCGCACCCGGCCGAGCCCGGCAGCAGCGGGCCGACCTGCCGGGCGTCGCGGGCGTTGTCCAGCAGCACGAGGATGCGGCGCTCGGCCAGGATCGACCGGTAGAGCGCGGAGCGCTCCGGCAGCCCTTCGGGGATGACGTCGGGCGGGACGCCGAGCGCGCGCAGGAAGCCGCCGAGCGCCGACTCGGGGGCGGTGGCCTCGTCGGTGTAGCCGCGCAGGTCGGCATAGAGCTGGCCGTCGGGGAAGGCGTCGTCCATCAGGTGGGCCACGTGCACGGCCAGCGCGGTCTTGCCGACGCCGCCGATGCCGGAGATCGCGGCCACCGGCACGCCCTCGGGCGACGAAAGCGACGAGGACTGGGCCGACAACAGCGAGCGCAGGCGGACGGAGATCTCCTTGCGGCCGGTGAAGTCGCTGGCGGCGGCGGGGAGTTGCGCGGGGCGGGGCAGCTCGTGCGCCGGCGGCTCCTCCTCGTGCGCCGGTTCCTCCTCCTTGGCGGTCGTGACCAGCCCGGGAACGAACACCAGGGTGGGCAGGGGGGCGGCCAGCGTGGGGTCGGCGGCCAGGATGCGCTGGTGCAGCGCGGCCAGCTCGGGCCCCGGCTCGATGCCCAGCTCGTCGACCAGCGCCTCGCGCGTCTCGGTGAAGACGTTGAGCGCGTCGCCCTGCTGGCCGCACCGGTAGTAGGCCAGCATGAGCTGGGCCCGCAGCCGCTCGCGCAGCGGGTGGTCGGCGGTCAGCGCGATGAGCTCCGAGACGACCTTGGCGTGGTTGCCCAGCTCCAGGTCCACGTCCATGAGCGTCTCGACGACGCTGATGCGCCGCTCGATCAGCCGGTCACGCTGGTGCTCGCAGTAGGGGCCGACGGTCCCGGCCAGCGGCTCGCCCTCGAACAGCGACAGGGCGCCCCGTAGCGCCACGGCGGACTCGGCCAGCCGGCCCGCCTTGCGCGCGGACTCGGCCTCGTTGATGTCGTGTTCGAGGCGGCTCACGTCGAGCGCGCCGTCGGACAACCGCAGCGCGTAGCCCCTGCCGATGGAGGTGAGCAGCTCCGGCCGGGCGCGGGCGGCGCGGTCCGGCTCCAGCACCGTGCGGAGCCTGGAGACGTAGGTGCGCAGCGCGCCGAGGGCGCGTGGCGGCGCCTCCTCGCCCCAGACCGCGTCGATCATCTCGTTGGGGGTGACCGCGTGACCCGCACGCAGGAGCAGCATGCCGAGGATGGAACGCTGCAGCGGAGTGCCCAGGTCGAGCTCCTGGCCATCGCGCCACGCGCGGACGGGACCGAGCACGGCGAACCGCAGCCCGCCCTCAACGCTCTGACCAGCCATGCCGTCTATCTCCAAGTTAATGGAACGATTTGTTACCAAATGATAGATCCGTGGCGGCTCATCACCTATATGTGGGCTGATCGTTAACCGACTCGTTGATCCGCCTTTAATTAGCTGTTGAGCCCGTCCCCCGATGCTGAAGGTCCGGCTAGGCCTGACGCACCATCGCGGGGGTGTGTCATGTAGAGCACGTGCAGGCACGAAAAAATACAGGCCCCGCCCGAGATTCTGGGCGGGGCCATCCGGATGTACGGGAACGCTCAGGCCGCCTCGACCAGCCCGAGCCTCATGACCAGGCGTTCTCTGACGGCCGGCCATTCGGAGTGCAGGATCGAGTAGAAGGCGGTATCTCGGACCGTGTTGTCGGCGCCTCGGCTGTCCGCTCGCCGCACCCCGTCGAAGTGTGCGCCGAGGGCCTCGATGGCGGCCCGGGATTTCGCGTTGCGTATGTCTGCTTTGAGGGTGATGCGGTGGACGTTCCACGTCTCGAAGGCGTGCGAGAGCATGAGGAACTTGCTCTCCCGGTTGACCCCCGTGCCCTGGGCGCCGGCGCCCAGCCAGGTGTAACCGATGTCGGCCACGGACGGGATGTCGCCCACCGCGCCACGTGTACCCGGCGGCCAGGGCATGGGGCCCTGCCAGTACTCCAGGTGCATGAGACGGGTGGCACCGACCACGCGGTCGGTGTTCAGCCACCGGATGGCGAAGGGCAGAGTGCGGCCCTCCGCCTGCTCAGCCATGGCCGCTTCCACGTAGGAGACGACCTCGTCCCGGCCATGCGGGACACGAGTGAAGGCGTAAGTGGAACGATCTTCACTCGCCGCGGTGACCAGGTCATCGACCACCGCGAGGCTGAGAGGTTCCAGGCGCACGGAGCGCCCGGACAGGGTGACAAGAGCGGGCATGTGCACATGATGGGGCTTACCGCTCCGTGTACGGAACCAGGCTCCAGGACTCATCTTTTGCCGGTTTCTGCAACTGCAGTGTTTCCCCAGGTCAGAGGCCCCTTTTGGGGGACGGTCAACCGGTTCTTGGGGAAAGATTCGCCTAACCGTGACATGGCTACCGGACCAGCGCCGGGCGCCGTTCACGTCCCGTCCCCCGGTGTGCCGGAGACAACCTCTGCAAACCCCTCGACAGGAAGTCCAGATTGGCGGCGATCCACGGCAGCCGCAGCGGGTCGGTGCTGCTCAGAGCGGTCAGCCGCTCCTCGGTGGTCTCGCCGTAGAGCAGGCTCACCGCGACCCGCACCCGCGCCGCCGCGGGGTCGTCGCCGAAGGCGTGCCCGGGAAGGACGCCGATGCCGTGTTCCTCCAGGAGCATCTTGGTGAGCTCGGTGGCGCCGCCGAGCCGGAGGTGACCCAGGTCGGGATAGAGATAGAAGCCGCCCTGTGGCGGGGCCACCTCGGCGCCGATCTCCGCGAACCTGTCGTGGACGGCCCCTGCGACCAGGCCGTGCAGCCGCCGGCTGCGGATGATGCGGTCGGTCAGCTCCTGCGGATCGCCGAAGGCGTAGGCCGCGGCCTCCTGGACCGGCGCCGCGGGCGCCGACCAGATCTCGCTGGCCACCGCGAGCAGCCGGGCGCGCAGGTAGTGGCCGCCCTCCGGCAGCCTGGCCACACCGATCCGCCAGCCGCCCAGCGCCAGGCTCTTGCTCAGCCCGGTGGTGATGATCGTGCGCTCGGGCGCGAGCTCGGCCGGCGAGGTGTACGGCAGGGCCGGGTCGTGCAGCAGATCCCGGTAGATCTCGTCCGAGATGATCGTCAGATCGAGTTCGCGGGCGACCTGGGCCAGCCGGCCGATGGTGGCCGGCGTGGCGAGCCGGCCGGTCGGATTGTCGGGCAGCGTGACCAGGATCGAGCTCACGGTCCTGCCCTCGGCCCTGGCCCGCCGCACCTCGGCGGCCACCCGGCCGGGGTCGGGCACTCCGCCCTCTCCTGGCGGTGCGGGCACCAGGATGGGGCGGGAGCCGACGAGGTCGGCCTGCGCGGCGTAGCTGACCCAGCTGGGCATGGGCAGGACGATGTCTCCGCCGATCGCCAGGAGCAGGCCGTACAGGAGCGACTTGCTGCCTGGGCCGCAGACGACCAGGTCGGGGTCGGTGCTGAGGCCACGTCGTGTCCAGTAGCCCGCCGCGGCGGCGCGCAGTTCGGGCGCTCCCGCGACCGGCCCGTAGCCGTTGCGGGCCGATGCGGCGGCCAGTCTGTCGCGCAGTGCCGGGTGGACGGGCAGCCCCGCCTCGCCGAAGGCGAGGTTGAGCACGCGTTCCCCGGCGCGCCGTCTTCGTTCGATGTCCTCGTTGGCCGCCAGGGTCGCGGACAGGGTTACGGTCATGTTTGTCACGTTCCCAGGGTGGTTGGATGAAGGCATCACGACAAGCGAGGCTTTTTGTGGGTAGGCATAAGGAAGTCTGATGCTCGAATTGCGGCGTTTGGTGCTGATCTGCGAGTTCGCCCGCCGGGGCAGCATCGCAGCGACCGCTGAGTCGCTCGGCTACAGTCCTTCGGCTGTGTCGCAGCAGCTCGTCGCGCTCGAACGCGAGACCGGCACGGCCCTGATCGACAGGACCGCGCGCAGCGCCGAGCTCACCGACTCGGGCCGCCGGCTGGTCGCGCACGCGGAGCGCATCCTGTCCATGGTCGAGGAGGCCGAGTCCGACCTCTCGGCCCACGCGGGGACCCCGGCGGGGCGCGTCGTGGTCACCGCCTTCCCGACGGCGGCGGTGGCGTTCGCGCCCGCGCTGGCGCGCTCGCTGCGCCGCCACACCGAGCTGACGCTCCGGCTGGGGCAGAGCAGATCGGGCCGGGGGATGCGCGAGGTGCAGTCGGGAGAGGTGGACATCGCGCTCGTCGACGACTGGTACGGGCGGGTGCGCGACAGCGAGAGCCTGCGGGTCTTCCCGCTGCTGCGTGACCCCGTGGTGCTGGTCGTGCCGCGCAGGCACCGGCTGGCCGACCCCGGCGTGCCACTGGACCTGCGGGAGTTGCGGAACGAGCCGTGGATGGCGACGCCGGACGGTGAGCCGTCGCGGCTGGCGGTGGACCGGTTGTTCGTGGACGTGGGCGGCACCCGGCCGACGCCATGGGAGTTCGAGGGGCTGGGGACGATCCTGTCGCTCGTGGCCAAGGGGATCGGCATCGCGGCCGTGCCCGCGCTGGCGCTGGCTGCCGGGGTGCGGGGGCTGGCCGTGCGGCGGTTCCCCGGCGACCCGGTGGGGCGCGACGTGCACGCCGTCGCCCGCGGCTCCAGCGTCCACCGGCCCTCGGTGTCGGTGACGCTGCAGGCCGTCCACGAGGCCGCCCGCTACATCGCCGCCGACCTCGATCCGGTGGGCCTGGCGGAGCGGACGCGGGACGACCACGGTCCTGAGGAGGAGCCCGGGGACCGGCCCGGCGGCCTGCGCCACTCGGCCCGTGGCGCGATGGGCCGGCCGTTCGGTGAATGAGCGCGGGCGGAGGCGGTAGCGTCTGCGTTCATGGCGCCGACGTACGACATCGAGCACCTGCTGCTCTCCCAGCCCAGCATCCGCACGGTCGCGGGCGTCGACGAGGTGGGCCGGGGCGCTTGGGCGGGACCTGTGACGGTCTGTGCCGTCGTCACCGACCTGTCGGAGCCGCCGGCCGGCCTGACCGACTCCAAGCAGGTCTCCGAGGCCAGGCGCACGCCACTGGCCGCCGAGGTGGCGGCCTGGGCGGCGGGCGTCGGCTACGGCGAGGCCACGCACGAGGAGATCGACACCGTCGGCATGACCGAGGCCCTGCGCCGCGCCGCGCGCCGCGCCCTGCGGGCCCTTCCCGTCCGGCCCGACGCGGTGATCCTCGACGGCAAGCACGACTACATCGGCGCGCCCTGGCCGGTGCGCCTGGAGGTCAAGGGGGATGCGGCGAGCGTCTCGGTCGCGGCGGCGTCCGTCCTGGCGAAGGTCCGCCGCGACGCCTACATGGGAACGATCGGATGCGACGAGTACGGCTTCGCCGAGAACGCCGGTTATCCGTCGCCCCTGCATCAGGATGCGCTCGCCCGTCTGGGCCCAACGCCGCATCACCGGCTTTCCTGGTCATATCTCGACGGCCTTCCGCAGTGGCGCCATCTCAAACACCATCGGGATCCGCTCGCGGGTGAAGGGCAGGCGGCCCTTTTCGGCTGACGTCGGCCATCATGGGTCGGGTGCGCATCGGAATCTTTCTGATCGTGGCGCAGTTCCCCGGCCACGGATCCGGGCAGGTGCTGACCGACGCCGTCGAGTCGATCGTGGCCGCCGAGGAGGCGGGATTCGACGACGCCTGGATCGCCGAGCATCACTTCATGTCCTACGGCGTGTGCCCGTCCGCCACCACCCTCGCCGCCGTCGCCGCCGGCCGGACCACGCGGATCGGGCTCGGCACCGCCGTGAGCGTGCTGAGCACCCAGCATCCCGTCGCGCTGGCCGAGCAGGCGGCGATGTTGCACCACCTGTCCGGCGGGCGGTTCACCCTGGGCGTCGGCAGGGGTGGGCCGTGGGTGGATCTGGAGGTGTTCGGGGCGGGGATCGAGCGGTTCGAGCGCGGGTTCGGGGAGTCGCTGGACCTGCTGCTGGCCGCTCTCTCGGCGGGATGGGTCGGTGCTGACGGGGAGTTCTTCCGGTTCAGGCGGGTTCGGATGGTGCCTGAGGCGCGGTTGCGGCCCGTGGTCGCGTGCACGTCGGTGGCGACCGTGCGGCTGGCGGCCGAGCGCGGGCTGCCGATGTTGCTCGGCATGCACGTGGGGGACGCCGAAAAGGCCGCCCTGGTCACGGCGTACGCGGAGTACGCGGCGCGCGTGGCCGGCGCGGGAGAGGGCGGCGCGGGAGGGGCCGGCGCGGCCGGGCACCTGGCGCGCGGGGTCGGCGCGGCCGGGCGGGTGGCGGGGGACGGCGGGGCGGTCGGGCATGTGGCGGCCGGGGTGGGGTATGTCGCGGATTCGACGGGTGCGGCGGTGCGGGAGCTCAAGCGGTCGATGCCCGCGTGGCTGGGGCCGGGGCTGGCGGGATATGTGCCGGTGGACGGCCGGGCCCGGCCAACACGGGATATTTCGGCATATGTGGATCTGCTGACGCAAATTCACCCGGTCGGCTCGGCCGAGCATTGTGCCGAGAACATGTTGCGGACCGCGGCGAACACCGGAATCGGCCATCTGATCCTCATGGTCGAGGGCCTGGGGGACCATCAGCGGACATTGGAGAACATCCGGCGCTTCGGGAGTGAGGTGCTGCCGCTGCTGCGCGGCTGACCGGCGAGCCGGGAGACGCCGGCTCGCCGGGTGGGGGTTCAGCAGTCCACCAGCTCCGGTTCCTGGTTGAGGATCTGGGCTCTCGGCGTGACGAAGTCCGCCAGCGCCTTCGTGGCCGCCGGGTCGAAGACGGCCACCCGATGGCAGTTCTGGAAGGCCAGCCGCATCCCGAAGTGGCGCTCCAGCGCGCCGCGCATGGAGTCGCTCGCCAGGCAGCGCAGGAGCTGACCGCGGGCCTCCTCCGACGGCGGTGGCACCTGGTTGTCGGCGAACTCGGCCCCGCTGTGCTCACGCTGCTTGACCAGCTCGCTGATCAGCGACCACGCGTAGGGGAGGGAGTCGCGGACGCAACGGATGAAGGCGGCGTCGTCCACGTCACCGGCTCTCGCCTGGTCGAGCAGATCGTTCGGAACGGTCAGCGACATGCTGTCTCCTCTCGAAGGGGGTCAAATCTGACGCTAAGTCGAAAAGCGGTAACGCTCCAGGTGTCAGTTCGTCAGGGACCGTAGACGAAGTCCGGATCTATCTGGACGGACAGGTCGAAGCCGACCCGCTCGTTACCCCACGCCTGCGCGTTGCGAAGGTGGAACTCCACGGTCTGCCGGCCGAAGCGCGCCCAGTCCTTCTCCTGCTCATCGAGGGTTTTGCGGAGCGCGGCCAGGGCGTCGGCGTTGGCGGGCTCCAGGTCGGTGAGCGCGAAGTGGCGGCCCTGCTCCATGGCACGGACGGCGGCGGAGTGCTCCATCCAGGTGAGGAGATCGTCACCTACGTGCTCACGCAGGAAGTCGACGTCGGAAGGACCGTGCACCTTGTTGCCGATCACGGCGAGGGCGACGCCGTACTTGGCGGCGTAATCGCGGTATTGCCGGTAGACGCTCACGCCCTGCCTGGTCGGCTCGGCGACGAGGAAGGTCAGGTCGAAGCGGGTGAACAGGCCGGAGGCGAAGGAGTCGGCGCCGGCCGTCATGTCGACCACGACGTATTCGCCCGGGCCGTCGACCAGGTGGTTGAGCAGCAGCTCCACCGCGCCGACCTTGGAGTGGTAGCAGGCCACGCCGAGGTCGTCCTCGCTGAACGGGCCCGTCGCCAGCAGGCGCAGGCCGTCGGGGGTGGCGAGGGAGCAGGGGTCGGCGGCCAGGTCGTCGAAGGTGAGCAGCGTGGAGCCGCGGCCGGGCGGCGTGGTCTTGACCATGGCGTCGGCGGCGGGGATGCGCGGGTTGCTGCCGCGCAGCCGGTCCTTGATCTCGCCGAGATGGGCGCCGAGGGGCTCGGGCTGCCGGTCGAGGCCGAGGACGAGGGCCAGGTGCTGGTTGATGTCGGCGTCCATGGCGACCACCGGGTCGCCCTGGCTCGCCACGTGCCTGGCGAACAGCGCCGACATCGTCGTCTTGCCGCTGCCGCCCTTTCCGACGAACGCCACTCTCACTGCTGACTCCAGGTGGAATGAAAATCGTTTCCGTTTGAACTGGTCCTCATCATGCCACACTCCGTGCATGCGTGATGGGGAATTGGCCCGTGCCGTGCGGCTCCGGGAGGAGGGTGCGCACGAGCAGGCTCGTGCGGTGCTCGTGGAGCTGGCCCGGCGGCATCCCGAGGATGCCGAGGTGGCTTACCAGACGGCGTGGGCGCACGACGTGCTCGGCCTGGAGGCCGCGGCGGTGCCCTACTACGAGCAAGCCCTGGCGGGGCCGGGGCTGAGCGACGGCGATCGGCTGGGGGTCTACACCGGGCTCGGCAGCACGCTGCGCGTGCTCGGGCGCTACGCGGAGGCGCTGGAGACGTTCACGCGGGGGCTGGCGGAGTTTCCCGAAGACGCGGGGCTGCGCACGTTCATGGCGATGGCGCTGCACAACGCCGGGCGCTCCGGCGAGGCGGTCTCGGTGCTGCTCAAGGTGGTCGCCGAGTCGGACCGGTCGGGGCCTTACCGGCGGGCCATCGCGTACTACGCCGACAACCTGGACGAGACGGTCTAGGCGCAGGTCGCGTCGAGGGTGACCGGGTCGTCCTGACTCGGCGACTGTGACGGCGACGGCGACGGCGACGGTGTACGCGCGTCGGTGGCGGACCTGGTCGTGTGGCGCTCGTCGAGGGCGTCGGAGACCTTGCGGCGGATGAGATACCAGTCGGGGTCGGCCGTGACGATCAGCGGCGGCACGAAGTTGAGGCTGCGGATCTTGGTCTCCTTGACCTTCTGCGACAGGTCCACGACGGCCGGCAGCAGGTCCTGCGGGAGGTCGGTGGAGATGGCGCGCTTCGTGGCCGCGGCCAGCCGTTCGAAGCTGTTGAGCACGGTCATCGGATCGGCCTGCTTGGCGACGGCGTTGAGCAGGCACTTCTGGCGTCCCATACGGACGTAGTCGTCGCTGTCGGTGCGGGAGCGGCCGTACCAGAGGGCCTGCTCGCCGGTCAGCTTGCGGGTGCCGGCGGGGATCAGGCCCTCGCGGTGGCGGCCGTAGACGATGGGCTCCTTGATGGTGACCCGCACGCCGTTCATGGCGTCGATGATCTCGGCGAAGCCCTTCATGTCGACCATGGCGTAGTAGTTCACCGGGATGCCCAGCATGTCGCCGACGGTCTGCTTGATCAGGGCCGGGCCGCGTTTGCCCTTCTCCACGCCCGGCACCATGTCCGGGTGGTCCTCGGCGTACTGGAAGATCTCGTTGAGCAGGCCCGGGGTGTCGGGGCCGCTGCCGGTGAAGCCGAAGGGGAAGCGGGCCCTGGCCGGGCCGTGCGGGAGTTGCACCTGCTGGAGGTTGCGTGGCAGGCCGAACAGCGTGGTCGCGCCGGTCTCGACGTCCACGCTGGCCACGGTCATGCTGTCGGTGCGCACGCCGGGCCTGCTGGGCGCCGAGTCGCCGCCGAGCAGCAGGAAGTTGACGCGCTCCGCGCCGCTCCACGGATCGTGGGCCAGGACGGGCGCGGTGCCGGTCGTGGGGAACAGGGAGTTGACGACGTCGCGGGAGACGTAGGCGAGCCTGGTGGCGTAGGCGGTGGGGGCCAGGACCAGGGCGCAGAGGGCGACGGCCAGCGCCGTGGTCAGGAAGCGGCCGACGGTGTCGGAGCGCGCGGGGCGTACGAGGACGAACGACCAGACGATCACGCCGGTCCAGACGAGTGCGATCACCACCAGCGCGACGGTGAGCACGATCAGCCAGCGGGGCTGGACCGCCAGCGACAGCAGGTTGGTGCTGAACGCGGTGAACACCGTGAGCACGAAGGCGAGCATCAGGACATAGGCGGCCATGAGCGTCAGACCGGTCTTGCGGCGTTCGGCGGCCAGGTGCGCCACTCCCCACAACAGGGCCGATCCCAGCGTCAGTGCGAGGCTCACGCCCAGGCCGAAATGTCGCTCTTTTCCTGTCATGCCTGGTCAAACCCCCATCGAGTGCCCATCTAAGCCACCTTAGTAATGCGTTGTGCGTCATCGGCGGTGTGCGGGGAAGGGTTCGGTCAATTCCCAGTCAAGTCCACCTTGAGATATAACGTGAGTGTGAGCAAGAGGCGCGGTAGCTACGGGTTCGACGCACCTTGGGCGCTGTCCGGTCTGCTGTTCGGGGCGATCGTGCTGCTGGCCCTGGGCGTGTTCTCGATCACCCTCGACATCGTGGCCGCGGGCCTCGCCTTCCTGTTCGGCGGGCTCTACACGCTGGCGAGCGCGGCCAGCTACCTCTACACGATCAGACGCGGCAAGTTCGCCGTCTGGGCGGAGGAGCTGGAGCGGCTGGCGGGCGACGAGCGGCTGCTCGACCTCGGCTGCGGGCGCGGCGCGGTGCTCATGCTGGCCGCCCGGCGGCTGGAGAAGGGCCGGGCGACCGGGGTCGATTCGTGGCGTTCCAGAACCGGCGGCGGGGAGTCGGCGGCCAGGGCCAACGCCGAGGCCGAGGGCGTCTCCGAGCGGGTGGAGCTGGTGACGGGCGACGTCCGGGAGTTGCCCTTCGACGACGGCGCGTTCGACGTGGTGGTGGCGAGCCAGTCGATCCACGACGTCCCCGGCGCGGAGGGTCGTGAGCGGGCCGTCCGCGAGGCGCACCGGGTGTTGCGGCCCGGCGGGCTGCTGCTGGTCGCCGACATCCAGCACACGGCCGCGTACGAGCGCACGCTCCGCGACTTAGGCGTCATCGACGTGCGCCGGCGCGACGCCGGCTGGCGGTTCTGGTACGGCGGCCCCTGGTTCGGCACAGGCATCCTGGAGGCCAGAAAGCCTTCCGCATAGGCACGTTTGCCCTCCGCCCGCCGGGTAAGCGGGATGACCTTATGAGCGACGTGGAAACCGGCACGATCAGCACGAGGGTGCCCGCACGGCTGGATCGGCTGCCGTGGTCGCGCTGGCACTGGATGATCGTCATAGGTCTGGGCACGGTCTGGATCCTCGACGGGCTCGAAGTCACCATCGTCGGCAACCTCTCGGCGCAGCTCGCCAAGCCGGGCAGCGGCCTGGACATCACCCAGGCGCAGGTCGCGGGCCTGGCCGCCGCGCTCTACGTGGCGGGGGCCTGCACGGGGGCGCTCTTCTTCGGCTGGCTGACCGACAGGTACGGCCGCAAGAAGTTGTTCATCCTCACGCTGGTCGTCTACCTGGCGGCCACGCTGCTGACCGCGTTCTCCTTCAGCGCGTGGTGGTTCTTCCTGTTCAGGTTCATGACGGGGTTCGGGATCGGCGGCGAGTACGCGGCCATCAACTCGGCCATCGACGAGCTCATCCCGAGCCGGCATCGGGGCCGCGTCGACATCATCATCAACGGCAGCTACTGGCTCGGCGCGGCGGGCGGCGCGCTGCTGACGGTCCCGCTGCTGAACGACCTGCCGGTGAACATCGGCTGGCGGGTGGCGTTCGGTCTCGGCGTGGTGCTGGGGCTGGCGATCCTGCTGGTCCGGCGGAACGTGCCGGAGAGCCCGCGCTGGTTGTTCATCCACGGCAGGGACCGGGAGGCGGAGGAGATCGTCGGCGACATCGAGCGGCAGATCGGCGGGGATCTGCCGGAGGCGACGGAGTCGATGACCATCCACCAGCGCAAGTCGATCGGGTTCGTCCGGATCGCGCACACGATGGTGGCGCTGTATCCCAAGCGGACCGTGCTGGGGTTGTCGCTCTTCATCGGCCAGGCGTTCCTCTACAACGCGATCACCTTCGGGTACGCGCAGATCCTGTCCACGTTCTTCAAGATCGACACGCATACCGGCTACTACTTCGCGGTCATCGCGGTCGGCAACTTCCTCGGCCCGCTGCTGCTCGGCCACCTCTTCGACACCATCGGTAGGGTGCCGATGATCTCGGCCACCTACATCGGCTCCGGGGTCCTGCTGCTGGGCACGGCCTGGCTGTTCAGCCAGGGTCTGCTCACCGCGGTGACGCTGACCGCGTGCTGGTCGGTGGTGCTCTTCGTGGCCTCGGCCGGGGCCTCGTCGGCCTACCTGACCGTGAGCGAGATCTTCCCGATGGAGACCAGGGCGATGGCCATCGCGTTCTTCTTCGCGATCGGGACCGGCGCCGGCGGCATCGCCGGACCGCTGATCTTCGCCTCGCTGGTCGAGAGCGGGAAGCTGGCGGACACCGCGCTCGCCTTCGCCATCGGCGGAATCGTGATGATCGTCGGCGGGCTGGTCGAGGTGTTCCTCGGGGTCAAGGCCGAAGGAAAGGGACTGGAGGCCATCGCGCCGCCGCTCACGGCGGTGAAGGACGCATGACCCGCAGCGCGCGGGTGCTGTCGGTCAGATAGAGGTGCGGAACGTCCACGAACACCCGCATGGGGCCGCGCTCCCTGCGGAGTTCGCGGGCCATGTGCGCGTGGACGTCGGCCAGCGGCACATAGTTGAGGTAGCTGGTGTAGGCGTTCTGCGAGCGGAAGGCCGCGGTCATGACGAGCTCGCCCTGCCTGATCCGGAACGCCAGCCCGGCCAGGCACGGCACCGCGTCGTGGGGCTCGCCCGGGGTGGTCAGCGAGATCCACGCGCTCTTGCTGTACGGCCGCGCCCGCAGCAGGTCGGCCGCCCAGCCGAGCTGCCCCCTGATCCGGGCCCCGTAGCTGTACTTGAACGGCGGCACGATCACGTCCTCGCTGAACTTCCTGCCGTACAGCGCCAGCCGGTCCCGATCGCCGTACCGCTCGATGATCGGATCGTCCCTGCTGACCCTGGCGATCTCGAACAGCACGGCCGGTCCTTCGATGACGGGGCCCCTGTCATCAAGGGCGAGCCGCCCCGCCGACCAGACATGGCGCATCAACCAGATCCACGCCTCCCCACACGACGCCCATTGTGCTGGGCCGGGCATTCAGGTCTCCACATGGGGGAATTCGTAGGGGTTGTGCGGCAGCCTGCGCCGTCTGCTCACGTTGCAGCGCACGTAGTAGACGGCGTAGTGGACCAGCGCGACGAGCAGGACGCCGGTCATGAGCGGGAGCAGGCTCGGCTCCTGGTCGCTGAGGCCGGTCACGCCGACGGTCAGGTAGGTGGAGTTGACCGTGGCCAGCGTCATGACGTTGATGCCGGGCCAGGTCAGGGGCGCGTACGTCTCGGGGAACCTCGGGTCCGTCGGGAGGTTCGGGCTCCAGCCGAGCTCGTCGCGGAGCCTGGTGACGTACAGGAGGCGGAAGTTGTTGATCGCCCGGGCCGTTCTGGCGTGCGCGTTGACCGCCTCGATGAGGCGCAGGAACGGCAGGACGCTGAGCAGGCCGAACGCGGTGACGAGGGCGAACAGGTACCACGGCACCCGCTGCCACTCCGTCAGGCTCTGCGGGTCGACCACCTTGGCGCTGGTCAGGGCGATGGCCGCGAGGAACGGTCCGGACAGCAGGCTCAGCGCGAGCCTGGTCATCTTCAGCCGCTCTTCCTTGGCGGCGAGGTGGACCGCGTAGATGCCGGTGAAGTCCACCGCGGCAAGCTGGAGGAACTGGCTCGATGCCAGGTCGTCCGCTCTGACCATGCGATGGGAGGTCTTTCGCATGAGCACGCTCCTGGTGTGCGTACCTCCAGTATGAGCACTTTTTCCAAGATCGGACGGGCATTTCTACCATTTGTTCCAACAAATCACTACCGACGGCGGTCAGGCGCGTGGACCCTCTCAGCCCGCCGGAGCGGGCGCGTGACATCCTGCAACCGTGACCGAATCGCTGGGGAAGGTCCTCTACGTCATCGTCTGCGCAGCCGGACCGGCCTCGGAGGTCGGCCGCCTCATCGCCCTGGCGCGGGACGAGGGCTGGATCGTCCAGGTCATCGCCACGCCGTCAGCGCTCGACTTCATCGACGTGCCGGAGCTGGAACGGCTGACCGGGCGGCCGGTCCGCAGCCGCTACCGCAAGCCGTCCGAGCCGAAGCCGCCCCGGGCCGACGCGATCATCGTCGCCCCAGCCACGTTCAACACGATCAACAAGTTCGCCCTGGGCATCGCCGACACCTACGCGCTGGGGCTGCTGGCCGAGGCCCCGGGGCTCGGCATTCCCGTCGTGGTGGCGCCGTTCGTCAACAGCGGCCTCGCCGCCCGCACCCCGTTCCGGCGTAACATCGCGGAGTTGCGCGCCGACGGGGTCCGGGTGCTGCGTGAGCCCCTGGACTCCGAGTCCTTTCCGTGGGAACGCGCGCTGATGGAGTTGTCCGGACCCCGAGATTGAGCCCGGCGTCGTCCGAGGCGCCAGGAAGACAAGGGAGGACGATCGTGGCGATGGCCGCACGGGTCGACGAGGTTCTGCGGGAGGGCAAGGCCCCCGGCTTCCACGGTCTCGTGGTGCTGCGGGGCGGGGAGGTCGTGCTCGAACGTTATGGCGCCGGAGCGGACCACCGGGTCGGTGAGCCGCTGGGGCACGTGGACTTCGGCCGGGACACGTTGCACGACGTCCGGTCGGTGTCCAAGGGCGTCGTGGGGCTGCTGTACGGCATCGCGCTGGGCGAGGGGCTGGTGCCCGAACCTGACGCGGGGTTGTACGCCCAGTTCCCCGAACATCCCGATCTGATGGGTGATCCGGCGCGGGCCCGCATCACCATCGAGCACGTCCTCACCATGACGCTCGGGCTCGACTGGAACGAGGACGCGCCCTACACCAGCCCGGTCAACAGCGAGATCGCGATGGAGCTGGCCCCCGACCGGTACCGGTACGTGCTGGAGCGGCCTGTCGTCGAGGAGCCGGGGTTGCGCCGGGTGTACTGCGGCGGGGCGACCGCGCTGCTCGGCGGCGTCATCGCGCGCGGGACAGGCCGGCCGCTGGCGGAGTATGCCGCGAGCGCGCTGTTCGGGCCGCTCGGGATCGAGCGGTTCGAGTGGCGCCAGGGTGCCGACGGGCTGGCCATGGCCGCGGCGGGGCTGCGGTTGCGGCCGGTCGACCTGGCCGCCATCGGGCAGCTCGTGCTCGACGGCGGCCGGGGGATCGTGCCCGGGGACTGGATCCGGGACATGGCGCGGCCACGGGTGGCGATCGACGGCGACCTCGGCTACGGCTACCACTGGTACATGGACAGCGGCGAGCCCCGCTCGGTGCAGCTCATCGGGAACGGCGGGCAGCGTCTGGTCGTGCTGCCCGATGCGGGGCTGGTCGTCGCGGTGACCGCCGGTGAGTACGACGCCGATCCGGTCAGCGCACGCGCCGTACTCGACGCGGTACTCGACACCGGCGGGGAACAAGACCGCTAGCAGGGGCTTCTCGCGCACGGGACTGCTGGCCGGCGAGGCTGCCGGCCGACGCCTTGCGCACGAGGCAGCCGGCCGGCTCCGCGTGCACGAGGCCGTTTCAGTCGGGCGTGCCGCTCAGAGGGGCAGGTGGGCGATGGCCTGGTGGAAGGCCGCGATCGCGGCCCTGATCGCGGGGTGCCCGCCGTAGCCCTTACGGAACGCCGCCAGCGTGCGGCGGCTCAGGGGCAGGTGGGTGAGCCGCACCCCGGGCGGCGGATCGACGGCCGCCAGGCGCGGCACGAGCGCGACGCCCTGACCCGCCGCGGCGAACGCCAGCACGGTGTCGAAGTCGTCGATGTGGTGCCGGACCCGCGGCTCGAAGCCGGCCGCCTGACAGGCCCTGATCGCCATGGTGTGGCAGAGCGTGCCGGGCTTGTTGGTGATCCACGAGTCGGCGCGGGCATCGGCGACCGACGTCCGGTTCGTCAGGTACATCGGCTCGCTGAACAGCGGCTCGGTCTCGATCGACGTGTCGGTGACCGGGGGGACGAAGTCGTACTCGTGCACGAGCGCCACGTCCAGCTCGCCGGCCCGCAACGCGGCGGAGACGTCGGCGGGGTCGATCTCGGCCACCATCGGCTCCAGTCCGGGGTGCGCGCCGGTCAGTGCGGCGAGCGCGGGCGGCAGCAGCACGCGGGCCGCCGTCGGGAACGCGCCGATCCGCAGGGGCCCGGACGGCCCGCCGCGCGCCGCGGCGAGCGCGGCCGACGCGCGTTCGAGCTGTTCGAGCACGGCGTGCGCGTGCTCGACCAGCAGATGTCCGGCGGGCGTCAAGGTCACGGTGCGGCCCGTGCGTTCGAGAAGGGGCACGCCTGCCTCCCGCTCCAGGGCGCTGAGCTGCTGGGAGACCGCCGACGGCGTGAACGTGACGGCCTCGGCGACGGCCGCGATCGTGCCGCGCCTGGCGAGTTCGCGGAGCAGGTGGAGCTTGCGCGGGTCGAGCATAAGCTCAGCTTAATCTGAAAGCAAGAAATCGTCGCTGGACCTAATGGGTCCGGCCGGGTGACCCTTGAGGCATGCTGACAGGAATCCACGTACCGCTGGTCACCCCGTTCACCTCGTCGGGGGAGGTGGCGCTGGACGCCATCGAGAAGCTCGCCTATCACGTCCTCGACCAGGGCGCGGCCGGGCTGGTCGCGCTGGGCACCACCGGTGAGGTGGCCGCGCTCGACCCCGAGGAGCGGGCCGGCGTGATCGAGGTCTGCGCGGGCGTCTGCGCGCAGCGGCAGGCGCTGCTCACGGTGGGGGTCACCGGCAACGACACGCGCTCCACGGCACGGGCGCTGCGGAGCCTGCCGGACGGGGTGGGGGCCGCGCTGGTGACCGTGCCCTACTTCCTGCGGCCGGGCGAGCGCGGGGTCGTCGCGCACTTCGAGGCGCTGGCCGAGGAGACGCCGGTGCCGCTGGTGATCTACCACATTCCCTACCGGACGGGTCAGGCGGTCGGGGCGGGGACGTTGCGGCGGCTCGGCGCGCATCCGATGATCGCCGGGGTGAAGTACGCGGCGGGCGGGATCGACCAGGACGCCGTGGACCTGCTCGGGGACCTGCCCGAGGGGTTCGAGGTGCTGGGCGGCGACGACACGTTCGTCTCGCCGCTGCTCGCGCTGGGGGCGGCGGGCGGGATCCTCGCCTCCGCGCATCTGGAGACGCGGGCGTTCGCCGACCTGGTGGCGGCCTGGCACGCGGGCGACGTGACCACGGCCAGGTCGCTCGGGCACCGGCTGGCCAGGCTCTCCGCGGCGCTCTTCACCGAGCCGAACCCGACGGTGATCAAGGGCGTGCTGCACGCCCAGGGCCTGATCCCGACCCCGGACGTACGGTTGCCGCTGGTGCCGGCCGCCGCCGAGGCCGTGTCACGGGCTCACCAGGTAGCGGTACGTCCAGGCGAGTGACACGAGCCCCTGTCATCGGCACCCTGCCCATACGCCTCGGAAGTGGTAATTTCGTTCGGCCGAACGAAATGCGGGGGCGAGAGGCGGGACCGGTGGCGAGGGATGTTTCGGCTAAGCGAAAGAAATTACTCGAAGCGCTGGGCGTGGCCGGACGGGAGAGCGGCCACGCCGCCGTGACGTATCACGGCGCCATGAGCGAGCGGCTGGGCCTCGGCGGCACCGAGGAGAAGACCCTCGACCTGCTGCGACGTCTCGGACCCCTGACGGCGGGAGAGATCGCGCAGCACGCCGGCCTGGCCCCGGCGACGGTCAGCGGGCTCATCGACCGGCTGGAGGCCAAGTGGCTGGTCCGCCGCGTCCGCGACATCCGGGACCGGCGCCGCGTCATCGTGGAGATCAACCACGAGCGGCTGGCCGGGTTCGACGAGCTGTACGAGCCGTTCGTGACGGCGCTGGCCCGGCTCTACGAGCGTTACACCGACGAGGAGCTGGCGCTGATCCTCGACTTCCTCGACCACGCCACGTCGCTCCAGCGGGCGGCCACCGTGGCGCTCACCGAGCAATGACCGGACCGGAGCCGCGGCGGTCCTCAGCGGAGCTCCCCGAGTAGGCACGGCTCCGGAGTTGCGGCGGTCCTCAGCGATCGGTTTCCCGGATCGCCGAGCCGACCTCGCCCACCCGGTCGGCCAGCAGGCCGATGGCGCCCACCGCCCTGGTCATCGGATCGTCGCCGGCGCCCCCGAGCGCCTTGGCCCTGAGATAGGCGGCCTTGATCAGCGCCCAGCGCTCGGCCTGGGCGGGGGTGAGGCGGCCGCGCAGCTCGGCCAGCTTGAGCAGGTTGGCCTCGGCGTCCGTGGTCAGCGTCTGCGCCTCGCCCGCGTAGTGGTCGTCGATCACCGCTTCCAGCTCGGCGTCGTTCATGGCGGGGACGATGCGCTCGGCCAGCTTGTTCATGTTCCGGTACGACCCCTGCAACCGGAACGGCGGCTCGGTCCTGGCGGCGTCGGACTGGGCGGCCGAGGCGATATAGGCCCGGTTGCCGGCCAGGACGACCTCCTGGACGCGCGCCAGCTTGGCCAGGACGCTGAGCATCTGGTCGAGCTCCGGCTTGGTGTAGGGGTGCCGGAGCTGGTCGGGCCGGACCGTCGTGTCGCCCTTGGCCAGGCGTACCAGCAGCTCCACGTCCGAGCGGTCACGGCCGGACAGGGGCGCGAGGACCGGGTTGGAGGTGAGGGCGTTGTCGATGTAGCTGAGGGCGAACAGGTCGTCCTGACCGGACAGGACGTCGCCCAGGTTCCACACGTCGGCCCGGTTGGCCAGCATGTCGGGCAGGCGGAAGCGCCGCCCCGACTCGGTGTACGGGTTGCCCGCCATGCACACCGCGAACCGCTTCCCGCGCAGGTCGTAGGTGCGGGTACGACCGTTCCACACACCCTCGATGCGGCGCTGGGCGTCACAGAGGGAGATGAACTTCTGCAGCAGCTCCGGCGAGGTGTGCTGGATGTCGTCCAGGTAGAGCAGCGTGTTGTTGCCCGTCTCCAGCGCGAACGAGATCTTCTCCACCTCCTGCCTGGCCGTCGCGTCGGGTGCGTCCGCCGGGTCCAGCGAGGTCACCCCGTGGCCGAGCGCGGGGCCGTTCACCTTGACGAACACCAGGCCGAGGCGGCTGGCGACGTACTCCATCAGGGTCGTCTTGCCGTAGCCGGGCGGTGAGATGAGCAGCAGGAGGCCCATCTGGTCGGTGCGCTTGCCCGCGCCGGACGCGCCGAGCTGCTTGGCCAGGTTGCCGCCGATGAGCGGCAGGTAGACCTCGTCGAGCAGGCGGTTGCGGACGAAGGCGCTCATGACCTTGGGCTTGTACTCGTCCAGGCGCAGGCGGGCGCGCTCGGCCTCGACCAGCTCGGTCCTGCGGCGCTGGTAGGCGCGGTAGGCGGGGACACGTTCGTGCCGGAACCGGCGGGTCCTGGCCAGGAGCTCGTCGAGGCGGAGCTCCAGCTTGCGGTCGTGGATGCGAGGGTGGGTGCCGAGCAGACCTTCGACGGTTTCCGCGGTGCTCGCGCTGGAGTCCTGGCGGGGGAGGTCGCACAGCAGCACGGCGATGGCCTCCGGCACCTCCGGGCCCTGGTGGTAGGCGGTCATCCAGGCCCGGGCGAGCTGGAGGCGGTCGGGCAGGGCGACCGCTTCGAGGTCCGCCTCGAACTCGCGCGTCTTGGCCGGGCCGAGCGCCTGGCGGAAACCGTCCAGGACGTCACGGGCCGCCTTGCTGGTGACGAACCCGATCGGGCTCTCGCCCAGCTCCTCGACCAGATACTCCCCGGCCGGCCCCGCCACGGCGCCGGGCGCGCTCGCCAAGCTTGTCAGGAACGCCGCGATGCGGCCGCTCAGCTCCGCGGCCAGCGCCTCCAGCGCCGGCGTGACGCCGAAGATCGTCCTGGCCCTGACCAGGGACATCGCGCGGGTGGTGAATGTTGCACGTGAAACCTCGTCCACCCCGAACGCCCAGAACACCTGGGCCGCCGCCCGGACCTCGGCCGGATAGCGCAGCAGCCCGGCGCCCTCCCGCAACCGCACCAAGGCGTCCAGGATGGCCGTGGCGTCGTGGTCGTGGACACCGCGCTCGTACCCCTCGTCGTACCGGGACTCGGCGGCCTGCCGGACCAGCTCCGCGAGCGGCGCTCCCGGAGCGGCCGAGTCCAGCAGCGAGGCGGCCAGGTGTTCGGCGCGGTAGACCTCCGGCGTCTCCGACACCAGGAGCTGGTCCCAGAAGGGCCGGGTGTCGGCGAACGCGGCCGGGACGGGCGCGCGGTAGTCGGTGCCGGTGATCGCGAAGTGCATGGCGCCGTCGTGCGGCACCAGCGTCAGGTCGATGGGCTGGGTGTTCACGGCGAAGCGGTGGTGGCCCAGGCGCAGGGTCTCGCCGCCGTCGGTGAACAGGTCCAGCCGGTCGCGCAGCGCTCGCGCGGCCTCCTGCTGGGCCGCCTTGACCCGCCCGTCCAGCTCCTCGGCCCGTACGGCGTCGCCGAGCGCGCGCAGCTCGGCGGCGGCCGAGCGCACCTTGGCCACCATCGGGTCGGTGGCGAAGTAGGTGTTGACCTCGTCCATGGACGCCAGCGACGCCAGCCGCCGCGTGACGCTGCCCAGGATGCGCTCGGCGGAGGAGAACAGGCGGTCGGCGCGGCGGGCGAGGGCGTCGAGCTGGGTCTGCTTGCGGGCGGAGAACGCCTCGTAGACGTCCTCGCGCTTGGCCGAGAGCTGCGCGGCGAAGTCGTCGAACTCGCCGAAGCGGGACTCCAGGGTCTCGACCTGGAGCATCAGCCGGCCGAGCTGCTCGTCGCACTTCTCGGGGCTGTCGGCCATCGCCAGCGAGCCGGTGATGGCCTGGCCGAGCAGGGCGAACTCGGCGGCGAAGGCGGCCCGGCCCTCCGCGCCCAGCAGCTCGCGGCGGCGGCCGTCCAGAAGGGCGCGGGCCCGGTTCACGCCGCCGAGGACCTCGGCGATCCGGCCCAGGATCGAGGTGCGGACGGTCGCGTCGGCGATGTCCAGCGAGCCGACGACCTCCGTCACCACCTCCAGCCCCTCGGACTGGGCGGCCAGCCGGTCGGCGATCGGCTCCGCCGTGGCCACCGTGGCGATGGCGGCGGCCTCGGCGGCCAGCGTCTCGACGGCCGCGTGGTAGGCGGTGAACGCGTCCGCGCCCTCCAGGAAGGCGACGGCCCGCCGGCCGACCGAGGCCAGCTCCCCGGTCACGGAGGCGGCCAGCGTGTCCAGGGCGGTGAGGTCGATGTAGCGGACCTCGCGCAGGGTCACCAGGCGGCCCTGGGTCCTGCGCAGCCTGGCCAGCGTGCTGACCCAGGCGTCGGCGGTGCCCGGATTGTCGGCGCGCGCCTGGCGTACCAGGTGGGTGGTCTCCTCGGTGGCCTCGGCGAGGGTCCGCGCGGCCTGGCGGGTGAGTTGCTCGACGTTCTCGTACTCGTCGAGCACCTGCTCGGCGGTGGCGCGGACGTCGGCGAGCGGCGCGCGCAGGCCGTGCTCGCCGAGCCAGTGGTAGGAGTCGAAGGAGCGTGTGCACGCGGCGATCAGCGCCTCGAACGTGGCCGTCGAGGGCGCCATCTCCTCGACCATGCGGGAGACCGACAGGCAGTCGGAGACGCCCCGGACCAGCTCGGCGTTGCCGATGCGCTCCAGCGGGCCCGTGCCCGCGGGCTGGGCGGCGGCGTAGGTGTCGGACACGTACGGGGTCTGCCACACCTGCATCGGGTGGACCCGGGTCGGCTCGTCGGAGGTGGCGCGGAAGACCACCATGGTGCCGTCGTCGAACAGCGAGTAGCCGTGGCAGACGATGGGGTTGGCCACCTCCTTCCTGATCACGTTGTACGGCAGCAACAACGACCGGCCGTCGCCCCTGGCGTGGAAGACGTACAGGACGTCCTCGCCGTTGGGGGAGCGGACCACCCGCTCGAACTCCAGGCCCGTCACGTCCGTGTCGAACGTCTTGCTGAGCCCCGTGGTCAGGTAGTAACCGCCGGGGAAGATCAGCCCCTGGTCCTCGGGCAGCCGCCGGCACGCCTGGCCGATGCCGTCGAGCCTGACGACGGACTTGGTGCGGGTGTTGAAGACCAGGTGACGCCGCTCGTCCTCCTTGTACGGCCTGATCCGCATGAGGATGAGCGGCCCCACCCTGGCGTGCTCGACGTCGGCGTCCGCCAGACTCTGCAGCGGCTCGGCGACCGGCTCGGCGTAGATGCCGGCGCCGGTCTCCGTGTTGTCCTCGACCTTGATGGTGAGGTCGCCGCCGACCGTCTCGACGAACACCTCGCCGCCGATGGAGATGTGCGGATGGCGGCCGAGGACGTGGTCGTCGCGGGTGGCCGGCGTCCACTCGAAGTCGTGCGACGGAGGAAAGACGTGGTCACGCTCTCCCTGGTTGTCCACATACGCCGGGGCCCCGCCGGTGCCGGCCGTCCAGCGCAGCACCCGCAGATCGGCGGGCCCGGTCTGGAAGACGGCCAGCAGTTTGCCCTCGACCCGCCTGAGCTGCTGGAGCCGCGTCTCCTTGTAGTAGCGGTAGAGCTCGGCGAAGTCCTTCCTGAACGCCGGATCCTCCAGCGCCGCCAGTTTGTCGGCGTCGAACCGGAACGCGTCGCCGTCCCTGGAGAAACGGTGCACCGCGAACACGTCCGCCACCGTCGTCTCCGGCTTGAGCCCGATGAAGACGTTGTAACCGAACAACATCACGTCGCCCAGGGAGACGATGTCCCTGGGGACGCAGTTGTTCTCGGTGCGGATCCGCTCGGTGCCCAGCAGGCGCAACTCCGCGCCGCCGAAGACGCGCAGCCGCTCCTTGTTGACCGTCTCGGCCGCCGCCGTCAGGGCCTTGGCCTGGGCCTGGAGCCGGTTCCTGAGGACTTCGTACGTCCCCGCCTCCAGCTCGGGGCCGGCTTCCACCGTACTCACAGATCGTCAGCCCTTCGCCCCGGCCAGCGCCGCCACCGGGGAGTCGGCCACCCCCAGGCGGCGGGCGGTGTCCAGCAGCTCGCCGAGCGCGGTCGTCTGCGGGCCGCCGTTCTGGATGAGCCGCAGGAGCAGGGCGGAGACGGTCAGGTTCTTGAGATCCTCGGAGCGTACGCCGCCGACCACGCTCGCGAGGTCGGTCGCCAGGCTGGCCGTCCCGTTGACGTACGGGGAGACGATCGCCCCGGCGACCTGCGAGTGCCCCACGAACCCGTCCACGACCTTGCCCGCGGTGATCGAGCCGACCACCTTGTCGAAGAACATCGTGTCGCCGCCGACGATGTCGATGTTGGCCTTGGCCAGGCCCGCGGCCAGCACGCTCGCCTGCGACTCGGCCACCTGCCGTGACACGTCGATGTGCTTGAGGCTGATCTCCTTGTCGGCCTCCAGGCGCAGGCGGTACTCCTCGTGCCCCCGGCTGGCGTCGTCCAGCGCCGCCATCGCGGCCGCCTTCTGCGTCAGGCCCTCGGCCTCCGCCTTCAGCTTCTCGCCCACCGCGGTGGCCCCGGCCAGCGCCATGGCCTGCTCGCCCTCGGCCCTGGCCTTGAGCCGGTCGCCCTCGACCAGCGCCATCGCCCTGGCGCCCGCGGCCTCGGCCGCCAGCTTCTCCTTCAGCACCAGCGCCTCGGCGCGGCCGATCTTCTCGATGGCGTCGGCGTCGCGCTCCCTGACCTGCACCTGCGCCAGCCCGCCGGCGGCCGCCTCGGCCTGCACGCCCTCGGCCAGCCGGATCTTGGCGCGGGCGTCCAGCTCGGCGGCCTGCTGCCGCGCCTCGGCGAGCACCAGCTCCTCGCGGGCCCGGAACTTCGAGGCGGTCTCCGCGGCCTCGGCCGCCTTGATGCCCTTGACCAGGTTCTCCTGGGCCTCGGCCTCAGCGGCGATGATCACCTGCTGGCGGGTGCGCTCGGCCTCCTCGACCACGCGCAGCCGCTTGATGCTCTCCTCCTGCTCGGCCACGGTCTTGTCGACCGCGATGCGCTCGCGGATGACCTCGGCGATGGCCCGCTTCTCGGTCTCGACCTCTTTGTCCTTGGCGATGCGGGACAGCTCGGTCTCGCGTTCGCGGGCGATGACCTCCAGGAGGCGGTCCTTCTCGATGCGCTCGGACTCGATCGCGATCACGCGCTCGCGGTTCTTCTCGGCGACCGCGACCTCGCGAGCCTGGTTCTCCTGCTGCACGCCGAGCTGCTCGTCGGTCTTGATGCTGGCGGTCATCGCGCGCAGCCGCTCCTCGGCCTGTACGCGGGCGACCTCCGCCTCCTCGCGGGCCTTGACCGTCTCGATCTCGCGGCGCTGCTTCATCTCGGCGTCGGCCTGGCGGCGCTGGAGTTCGAGTATGGCCTCGCGGGCGTCGACGTTCTGGCGGGTGATCTCCTTCTCCTCGTTGCGCTGGAACTCGTTCGTGCGCACGTGCTCGATGGCCGTGAGCTCGGTGATCTTCCTGATGCCCTGCGCGTCGAGGATGTTGCTCCGGTCGAGCTGGAGCAGCGCGGTCTGCTCCAGGTGGTCGATGGCGGCGTCTTCGAGGCTGTAACCGTTCAGGTCGGTGCCGATGAGCCGGATGATCTCATCGCGGAACTCGTCACGCTTGGTGTAGAGGTCGACGAAGTCGAGGTGCTTGCCCGCCGTCTTCAGCGCCTCGGAGAACTTGGCGTTGAACAGCTCCTGCAGCGTCGTCTCGTCGCTGGCCCTGGCGGTGCCGATGGCCTGGGCGACCTTGATGACGTCCTCGGCGGTCTTGTTCACACGGACGAAGAAGGTGATCTTGATGTCGGCCCTGATGTTGTCGCGGCAGATCAGGCCCTCGCGGCCGGCCCGCTCGATCTCGATGGTCTTCACCGAGATGTCCATGATCTCGGCCTTGTGGACCACCGGCAGCACCACCGCCCCGGTGAATGTCACGTCGACGCGGTTGACCTTCGACACGATCAGCGCCTTGCCCTGTTCGACCTTGCGGAAAAGGCGGCCGACGACGAGGAGAAGGCCAATCACGATGACCAGGATGACGGCGAGGAATATTCCGAAACCGGTGGAGATGACGTCCATCAGAGCTCGCTTTCGTAGGGCATGACCCAGAAGAATTCGCCGTCTTTGTCGTATTCGAAGATGAGGGCGTTGTCGCCGCGCATCAGGCGGTCCTGGCCGGTGGTGCGTACCTGCACGACCGCGGACGAGCCGTCGGCCGCGGTGACCTCGGCCTGGCCGAAGCCGGGGGTCGCGGTGCCGGTGCGGATGACGCACATCTGGCCCACGAAGTCGCCGCGCGAGTGCCGGTGCCCGCCAGGGAAAAGCCTGCGCAGCGCGATCAGCAGGCCGCGGACGGCCAGCCAGGCACCGCCCAGGGCGGCGAAGGGGACGACGACGAGCAGACCCCCGCCCACCACCACCCCGCCGACCAGACAGAGCAGCCAGGCCAGCGCGATCAGCAGCGAGAGTGTGACGCCCGCCGGGGCTCCCCCGAGACCCAGCCAGGCGGCGTCGTCCTCCAGCTCGAACAGTCCCGTGACGACAGCCAGCCAATAACCGGTTACCACCACGAGCAGGAAAGTGAAAATGACCGTTGGAAAGCTCAGTGCAGCCGCTATGAACCCGCTCATCCCGCCTCGGTTTGTGCCCCGTCCCCGTGTAGTCCCGCCGGACTATATCTAGATAAAGTGCGACTAAAGCTGAAAGTTCCCAAAATGTCTAGTGACTTGACCTCAAGCATGGTTGGGGTTGCAGGCTGGGCCCATGAGCGAAGTGATGAGGGCCGCCGCCTTCGCGGCGCCGGGCGGTCCCGAGGTGCTGAAGACGATGGAACTGCCCGCCCCTCAGGCGGGGCCTGGACAGGTCCGGGTACGCGTGCGGGCAGCCGGCGTGCAGCCCTTCGACACGGCCGTGCGGGCCGGCTGGCTGCCGCCGTACCTGGGGGACGTGCCGTGGCCGCGGATCCCCGGCAACGAGTTCGCCGGCGTGGTGGACCAGGTGGGCGAAGGCGTGACCGGAGTGGCCCTGGGCAGTGAGGTGCTCGGGTTCTGCGTGCTGTTCGCCTACGCCGAGTACGTCGTGGTGCCGGCGGCGAACGTGGCCCCCAAACCGGCGGGCGTGCCCTGGGAGGTGGCCGGCGGGCTGACCTCGGGCGTACAGACCGCCGAGCTGGCCGTCGACGGGATCGCTCTCGCGGCGGGCGAGACGCTGCTCGTGCACGGCGCGGCCGGGTCCGTGGGCACGGCGGCCGTGCAGATCGCCAGAAGGCGCGGGGCCACCGTGATCGGCACCGCGCGCGAGGTCAACCACGACTACCTGCGCGACCTCGGCGCCGTCCCCGTCGCCTACGGGGACGGGCTCGCCGACCGGGTGCGGGAGCTGGCGCCCGGCGGGATCGACGCGGCCCTGGACGGGGCCGGCGGGCATGCGCTGGAGGTCTCGATCGAGCTGGTCAAGGACCGCGGGCGGATCGTGACCCTGGTCGAGCATGGCAAGGCGGCCGAGCTGGGCGTGCGCCTCGTCCAGGGCGAGCGGTCCGCCGAGCGGCTGGGGCGCTACGCCGCGCTGTACGCGGAGGGGGCGTTCGTATTCGCGGTGCGTCGGACGTACCGGCTGGAGGAGGCCGCGGCCGCGCACCGGGAGAGCGAGACCGGCCACGGCGCGGGCAAGATCGTCCTGACCGTCTGACCGACTGTGCCTGTGTGCGTCACAGGCGGTGGCGGATCGCCTCGGCGATGGCGAGCTGGATCTCGCCGAGCTCGCTCTCGCCGTCCTCGACGTCCCACAGGCAGTTCTGCAGCACCCGGCCGAGCGTCCAGCGGGCCGCCCGCCGCGCGTCGAGACCGAGCCCGTCCACCATGAAGTCGAAGCGCCGCAGCACCGCCCGCGGCACGTCCCCGGTCGCGACCACCTCGTCCCACCGGTTGTCCAGGGCGGGCATCAGGTCGAAGCCGGGGTCGCCGGCCAGCGGCTTGGGATCGATGCTCAGCCACGGCTCCCGGTCCGCGGCCAGGACGTTCTCGTAGTGCAGGTCCCAGTGCAGGAGCCGGTCGCCGGACTCGGCTACGACCTCGGCGACCGCGTCCGCGCACCGTCGCAGCCAGTGGCGGTCGTGCTCCTTCGGCAGCTTGGCCGCCGCCTCCGCCACGTCGTCGAGCATGACCAGGGCGATGTCCGCAAGGCGCCGCATCCCCTCCGGCGCGGGATGGGCGACCAGGCGGCGCAGCAGGCCGGTCAGGATGCCCAGCGCCGCCATCTCGTCCGGCACGTCGGCCAGGGAGCGGTCGGCCGTCAGCCGTTCGAGCAGCAGGGTGCCGGTTGCGGGGTCGGAGTCGAGCAGCAGCACGGAGCCGTCCCCGGCCCACGTTCGCAGGCCGGGGGCCTCCGTGTCGTTCTCGTCGGTGACGGGCTGGAGCTTGAGGGCCGCCTTGGTGCCGTCCGCACGGATCACGGGCAGGACGAGGGAGACCACCCCGTGCCGGGTCTCGCCGTCGAGCCGCAACCCCCACTCGTCGAGATAGCGCTCGGCCAGTGCGGGCAGCCCGGCGGACCAGGCGCGGCCGGCCTCGCCGTCGTACTTGACATGGGACGCTGTCAACGCGGCGGGAACCTTGATCCTCATACCCCCAGTCTGCCCGGGGTGCCCGTCCTAGGGCTTCCCCTTATCCCGTCCCTGGGGCGCTCGTGGCCGGCCGTCCCTACGCTGGTCAAGGGGTGATGGCCATGACGACGATCGTGTTCATTCACGGGCGGGGCCAGGAGGGCAAGGACCCTCAGGAGCTGCTGAAGGAGTGGCGTGCGGCGCTGGCCGCCGGGCTCGGCACCGCGCGGCTCGCCCACGAGAGCGTGCTGCCCTACTACGGCAATGTCCTGCACCGGGTCACCGCCGAGGTCGCCCGGCCGCCGGCGGAGAGCCTGGCCGCCGACGGCGATGAGGAGGAGATGCCCTTCCATCCCCACCTGCCGGAGGACACCACCCAGCTCGAACGCCTGCTCCTGCTCGACCTGGCCGCGGCGACGGGGAGCAGCCCGCAGACGCAGATGGGCATCTCGGACATCCTGTCGTGGACGCTGGCCCGCCGGCTGCTCGGCTGGGTCTCCCGGCACACCAGCGTGGACAAGGAGATCATCAAGGTCTTCCTGCAGGACGTCGCCGTCTACCTCAGCCACGGCAGGCAGCCGGTGCTGGCCGAGGTGCGCCGGGGCCTGCCGGCCTCGGGCCGGATCGTGCTGGTCTCGCACTCCTTGGGCACGGTGGTGTCGAGGGACCTGCTCGTGGACGCCGGCCTGCGCAGGCGGGTCGCGTTATGGGTGACGGCCGGCTCGCCGCTGGGAATGCCCACGATCCAGCGCAACCTGCTGGCGAAGGGCACCCAGCATCCGGACGTGCCCTGGCTGACCGCATGGGACGTCAACGACATCGTGGCACTCGGGCATCCGCTGGAGCGGGCATGGGGCACGCCGCTCGACCAGAGGGAGGTGGAGAACCGCGACGCGCCGCACGCGATCGACCGCTACCTCCGGCACCGCACGGTGGCCGTGCCCATCGGCAAGGCCTGCACTTAGCGGCGCCAGGAGCCCTGGCTGGGCCAGGGGCTCAGCAGCGGTGCCAGGGGCTCAGAAGTGCCAGGGGTACGGCGACCAGTCGGGCTCGCGCTTCTCCAGGAACGAGTCGCGCCCTTCGGCCGCCTCGTCCGTCATGTACGCCAGCCGCGTCGCCTCGCCCGCGAACACCTGCTGCCCCACCAGCCCGTCGTCCAGCGCGTTGAAGGCGAACTTGAGCATCCGCTGCGCCATGGGCGACTTGCCGTTGATCTTGCGCCCCCACTCCAGGGCCGTCGCCTCCAGCTCCGCGTGCGGGACCACGGCGTTGACCATGCCCATCCGGTGGGCGTCGGCCGCCGTGTAGGTGTCGCCCAGGAAGAAGATCTCCCGCGCGAACTTCTGCCCGACCTGCCGCGCCAGATAGGCCGAGCCGAAGCCGCCGTCGAAGCTGGCCACGTCGGCGTCGGTCTGCTTGAAGCGGGCGTGCTCCTCGCTGGCGAGGGTGAGGTCCGCCACCACGTGGAGACTGTGGCCGCCGCCCGCCGCCCAGCCGGGCACCACGCAGATCACGACCTTCGGCATGAAGCGGATCAGGCGCTGGACCTCCAGGATGTGCAGGCGGCCGGTCGAGACGGTGCCGTCGGCGTACTGGTAGCCGTCCTTGCCCCTGATGCGCTGGTCGCCGCCGGAGCAGAAGGCCCAGCCGCCGTCCCTGGGCGAGGGGCCGTTGCCGGTGAGCAGCACGCAGCCGACGTCGGTGCTCTGCCGGGCGTGGTCGAGCGCGCGGTAGAGCTCGTCGACCGTCTGCGGGCGGAAGGCGTTGCGCACCTCGGGGCGGTCGAAGGCGATGCGCACGGTGCCCTGGTCGACTGCCCGATGGTAGGTGATGTCGGTGAAGTCGAATCCCTCGACCGCCTGCCACGCCTTGGGATCGAACAGCTCGGAGACCATGGCCGGAAGTTTAGTGGATGCGCTCCTGCGCCCATTCGGCCCACTCCCGCCGGCCCTGGCCGACGCGCAGGCCGTATTCGAGGGCGATCCTGCCGTACACCGACAGGTTGTCCTGGCCGTTCTCGACGAACTCGCGGACGCTCTCCAGCTGCTCAAGCTGCTTGGTGGTCAGCTCCACCTGATGGCGCAGGTACGCTCGGGCCTGCTCGGGATCGACCTGACCCAGGAAGAACACGCGGAGCAGCATGTCGCTGCGCGCGACCGTGGTGGGCTCGACCTCAAGGATCCAGCGGCGCAGCTCGGCCAGGCCCGTCTCGGTGATCGAGTATTCCTTGCGCCCGCGCGGGCCCTCGGCGGTGACGTCCACGAGAGCGGCCTCGGCCAGCTTGCCCAGCTCGGCGTAGAGCTGGCTCTGGGTGGCCGGCCAGACGTTGGAGAGCGAGACGTCGAACATCTTCATCAGGTCGTATCCGCTGCCGGGCTCCTCGGCGAGCAGTCCCAGCACGGCGTGTCGAAGGCTCATGTTCCTATGTTGACATATCGGCACAGGAAGTTCTACGTTCGACCTGTCTGCATAGGAACGTCAAAGGGAGTCCTCACCATGCGCGGCCTGCTCGGTTTCCTGCCTTGGATCGTCTACGCCGTCATCGCGACCGGCGACGAGTGGCGCTGGGGTGCGATCACCGGCCTGGCCATCGCCGTCGTCCTCGTCGTCATCGACCGCCGGGCGGGCAAGGGGTGGGACGAGATGGTGATCGAGGCGAGCGCGGCGGTGTTCTTCGCCTGCCTCACGGTGTTCTCCCTGCTGGCCCCGCACTCGCCGCTCACACCGTACGGCCCCGCGCTGGTCAACGTCTGGCTGGCGGGCACGGCCTGGGGGTCGCTGGCCGTCCGCCGGCCGTTCACGCTGGGCATCGCGCGCACGATGGCGCCGCGGGAGGTCTGGGAGACGCCGCGGTTCTACCGCGTCAACCTGATCATCACGGCGGTCTGGGGAGCGGCCTTCACCATCGCCGCGATCTCCCTGACGCTCATCCTGAATGTCTCGCCCCATGCGACGGCGCTCGTCATCGCCGTCAAGGTGCTCTCGTTCTGCGTTCCCGCCGTCTTCACGGCGTGGTACCCCAAGCGCGTGCGGAGCGTGTCGGCTAGGTGATCTCGGCCCGCAACTCCGCCAGCAGCTCGCCCTGGTCGGCGAGCATGTCGGTGAGGATGCGCCGGGCGGCCCCGAGCAGGTCGGCCAGCTCTGGCGTGGCCAGCGTGTAGACCACGGTGCTGCCCTCCCGGATGGCGCTCACGATTCCCGCCCTGCGCAGGATGGCCAGTTGCTGGGAGAGACTCGAAGCCTCGATGTCGATCTGGGCCAGAAGTTCCCTGACGGGCAGCGGCCCTTCCTGGAGTAGCTCCAACACTCGGATGCGAGCGGGGTGGCCGAGCGTTCGGAAGAAGTCGGCCTTGGCCTGATGGACCTCCACGTGCATATGGCAAGACTAATCGAGCGCAGTTGCATAATTCTTCAAGTCACCATGTTGTTGGATAGCATGACAGCGGGGACTAGGGAGTAGCCATGGGCAGAGGAAGAGCCAAGGCGAAGCAGACGAAGGTTGCTCGCCAGCTTAAGTACACGAACCACAACATCGACTACGACCAGCTCCGCGAGGATCTGGGCGCAGACACGGGACGTGAGGAGATTCACCCGCCTGCGGCGTCTGAGCAGGAGTCCGAGCGCGGGCATTGACGCGGTTCGCTCCGCGGGGCTGGGATGACCTTCTCCAGCCGCCGGGCCTCCGGCGCCTGCTCGGGCGCCGCGGGCTCCAGGCGGTACGGCCTCGCCAGGGGTGACCCACACCTCGCGGACGATCACCCTTCCGGGGTGCCTCGCGAGTGATGACGCGTACCCTCAGGAGCTCGGCGCCGCCCTTTCGGCGCCCATCGCCTAGCAAAGGTCTCCTCCTGTGAGGAATGTCACCGGCGTCTCTGGGCAGATCCCGGAGCGCGAGGTGATCAAGACATGCGCGTAGCAATCGTGGGTTCCGGAAGGCTCGGCGCGCCGCTCGGACGCCTGCTCGCGGTGGCCGGCCACGAGGTGTTCTTCAGTGACGCCGAGCCTGCCCGCGTGACGGCCGCCGCCGGGGCGACGGACGGTCAGGCCAGGGGCGGCTCGCCGATGGAGGCCGCGCGGTTCGCCGAGGTGGTCATCCTGGCGGTGGGCTGGGAGGCGTTCCCGGCCGTGGTGGCGGAGCTCGGCGAGGCGCTGACCGGCCGGATCATCATCGATCCCAGCAACCCGGTCGCCGAGCGCGACGGCGCCGCCGTGGTGGTGGCCGTCCCCGGCGGGCTCACCAGCCCGCAGTATCAGCAGGGGGTGCTCGGGGCCGGTGCGCGGCTGGTGCGCACGTTCAACACCAGATACCCCAACGAGCTGCTGGAGCTCGGTACGGCGGGTCAGCGCGGCGGGCCGCGGGCCGACATGCCCTACTGGGGTGACGACGACGGGGCGAAGAAGGCCGTGGTGCCGCTCATCGAGGACGCCGGATTCACGGCCATCGACGGCGGCGGCCTCTCAGACGCCCTCTGACACGCACACGGACGCTCGGACGGCAGCCGGCCGGTAGCTCAGACGGCACCCGCCCCGCTGCTCAGGTGGCGCACGTGTCGTGGGTGGCGTCGAAGCCCTTGATCGCCTCCGTGTCGTCGGACCGCAGCGCCTTCAGGCCCTTCCAGTCGTCGCCGATCACGAGCACCAGCCGGCTGGTCCGCGCCTGCGCCACCAGCTTCGGCGTGGCGGCGAGCAGGTCGTTGGAGAGGGTGGGCACCCGGGTCTCGCCGGCGGCGCCGTAGAAGATCGTGGTCTTGGCCTGCGGCTTGCGCGCCGAGTCGCCGATCTTCGAGATGTGGTAGCCGCGCTGCTCCAGGAACGCGGCCACCTGGGTGCCGAGCCCGCCGCGCCAGGTGCCGTTGCGCAGCTCCACCTGGATCTTCGACCGCGCCACCTTGGCCTGGCCGCCCTTGATGCCCTGCACGCTCTGGTCCCTGGCCACGATCTGGAAGAGCTTGCCCGCCTGCTGCTGCACCCACTCCACCCGCCCTGGCTGGGTGAACGAGTAGTGCCACGGGGTGGTGATGAACCGGATCTGCCCGGCGTCCAGGCCCTGAAGGCTGGTGGCCAGGTCCTTCATGACGCCCACGGACAGGGCGCGGTCGGTGGTCACGGCCTTGGTGCCGGCGTCGAGGATGCCGTAGAGCTTGGCGGGGTCGGTGAGCGTCTCGCCGCTCATCACCTTCTTGACCATCGAGGCGATGAACATCTGCTGCCGCTGGATGCGCCCGATGTCCGAGCCGTCGCCCAGGCTGTAGCGGGCGCGGACGTAGCCGAGCGCCTGCTCGCCGGTGAGCGTCTGCCGCCCGGCGGGCAGGTGCAGCAGCGCCTTCTTGTCGTCCACGGCCTCGGGCAGGCAGACCTCGACGCCGCCCACGGCGTTGACGATGCCCTTGAAGCCGGTGAAGTCGACCTTCACGAAGTGGTCGATGTGGATGCGGGTGAGCGCCTCGATCGTCTTCCACGTGCAGGCGATGCCGCCGGAGTTGAACGATTCGTTGATCATGCCCAGGTGCGGCTGCTGTCCCGGCAGGCCGTTCGTGGCGCGGCAGGCGGGCAGTTGCACGAGCGAGTCGCGCGGGAAGCTGATGACCATGGCGTTGTCGCGCTTGGACGACACGTGGACCAGCATGATCGTGTCGGTGCGCTCGCCGGAGATGCCGTGGCCGTACTTGGCGTTCTTGCCGTCGCGCTGGTCGGAGCCGACGACGAGGACGTTCATCGCGGTGCCGGCCACCTTGGGCGGGCGGGTGGCCCCGAGGTCGTCGGCGGTCACGTCCACGTGCTTGACGTTGCCGTTCAGCTTGACGGCGACGCCCACGACGATGCCTGCGATCAGCAGGACGACGGTCACCACGACCGCGATCACCCAGCGCAGCCAGTGACGGGGACGGCGCGGTGACGCGCTCGGCTCGGTAGGCGGCGCGTCGACAAGCCCGCTGCTCACGTGACTCCAGGGGGGACGGGGCCGCGGGCGTCACCCATGGCCAAGAGCCTCGACGTACAGATCTCGGCCGATTGAACGTGCCGAGTGTACTCAGTCGGGCACGGTCACGTGTGCTCAGTCCGGCACGTTCACCCGCAGCGACACCGTGCCGCGCAGATCGAGCCAGACCGTGCCGGGGCCGCGGACCAGCCGGAGCACCACCTCGTCGCAGCCGGGGCAGCGCCCCACCAGCCCGGGATCGGGGCCGTAGACGCGCAGCGCGGCGACGGGGCCCGTCAGCCCGCAGCTCGCGCAGCGGCCGGTGGCGGCGGTGACGTCGACGGCGAAGATCTCGCCGAGCGGGCCGGCCAGCGCGTTGCCGTCGAGGTGTTCTGGGGTCATGTCAGCCTCCGGTCGGGCCGAAACGTTCGGTTCTGATGCGTTCGGGCGCGTGGCCCAGTGCGAGCAGCAGGTCGGCCGCGGCCTCCACGAACCCGGTCGGCCCGCACACGTAGCAGTCGGGCTCGAAGGAGGCCGGCCAGCCGCCCTCGGCCAGGTCGCCCAGCGCGATGCGGCCGGCCACGCGGACCGCGTCGGGCGGCGCGGCCCTGGTGTAGACGTAGGCGATGTCGAGCCCCGGGTCGGGGCGGCGCAACTCGCCGGCGTAGTAACGGCGGCCGGGGTCGCGCAGGGAGTAGAGCAGGCGGAACGGCACGCGGCTACCGGTCTGCCGGCGGGCCCTGATCATCGCCATCAGCGGCACGATGCCGGATCCGCCGGCCACCAGCAGCACCGGCGCCGTGCTCTCGGGCCGCCAGACGAACCAGCCGCCCACGGGCCCGCGGAGCTCGATCCGGTCACCGGCCTCGATCACCTCGGTCAGGTAGGGCGAGACCTCCCCGTCCGGCACGGTCTCCACGGTCAGCTCGACCAGCTCGCCGTCGGCGGGCGCGGCCAGCGAGTAGCTGCGCTGCGCGGTGTAACCGTCGTCGGCCGTCAGCCGCACGTCGACGTGCTGGCCCGCCAGGTGTCCCGGCCAGCCGGGCACCCGCAGGCGCAGCGTGCGCGCGGTGGCGGTCTCGGACACGATCGCGACGAGCTCGGCCGGCCGCCAGACCAGACGCCGCACCTAGTCACCCTCGTAGCGCTGCTCGCGCCACGGGTCGCCGTAGTTGTGGTAGCCGGCGGTCTCCCAGAAGCCGGGCCAGTCCTCGTCGAGCAGCCGGATGCCCCGCACCCACTTGGCGGACTTCCAGAAGTACAGATGCGGGACGATCAGCCGGGCCGGCCCGCCGTGCCGGGGCGCCAGGTCCTCGCCGTCGAAGCGGTGGACGATCCACGCCTTGCCGTCGAGCAGATCCTCCAGCGGCAGGTTGGTGGTGTAGCCGCCGTAGGAGGAGACCAGCGCGTATTCGGCGGCGGTCTCGACGTCCTCGAAGAAGGTGTCGAGCGAGACGCCCTCCCACGAGGTGCCCAGCTTGGACCACTTGGTCACGCAGTGGATGTCCACCGTGGGCGTCTCCGCGGGCAGCGCCGTGAACTCCGCCCACGACCAGCGGTGGGTGCGCTCCGCCTCGGTGTCGATGGTGAACTCCCACCGGTCGAGCGGCACCCGCGGCGTCGGGCCCGCCGACAACACCGGGAAGTCCTCGACCAGATACTGGCCGGGCGGCAACCGGTCGCCACCGCCTCTGCGCTTGCCGTGGAAGCCGCGCGAAATGATGCTCACGAGCCCCTCCTTGTGATCCAGGCCCATTCCATCATGTGATCAGCCGCGTCGCGGGATGACGAGGCCGCACTCGTCCGCGAAGACGAGCTGGGCCCGGGGGAGTGGTCGCGCCGAGCCGGCCACGCCGGGGTGCGGCCCGGTCAGGCCGGCAGGCGGTCGGAGCGCGGCCAGACGTAGGAGAGGTCGTCCGGGTCGTCGTCGCCGAAGATGGGCCGGTAGTAGGCGGGGTCCTTGCGCAGGAGCGCGGAGCGGTGGCTCAGGTGCAGCGCCTCGTCGCCCAGCCAGGGCGGCAGCTCACCGGCCGTGCCCAGCTCGATCTGACTGCGCACCAGCGTCGTGCCGCAGAGCCGGGCCAGATCGCCGCTCATCGTGGTCGCGCAGGTGTCGCGCCGGCCGAGTGCGCACCAGCGCTCGCACACGTCGAGGCCGTAGCGGACGAGCGCCTCCTCGTAGCCGGTCCACATCTTCGCCGCGGGGTGGTGGCGCCAGCCGTAGCCGGGGACGGTGATGGCGCGCAGGACCTGGATGGTCTCGACGCGCTGCTTGCCCAGCCGCAGCGGGTCCAGGACCGCGGCCGTGGCGGCGAAGTCCGGATACGGCAGGAACGTTTGCATCGAGACCCCCGCTGACGTGCTCTTTCTCGCGCATCGTATAGACCGCCCGGCGGGTGGCGCGCACAATCGGACCATGGGCGACAGGTATGTCGGCGCACGGACGCCGCGGCGGGAAGACGCCAGACTGCTGAGAGGAAAGGCCAGATATGTCGGGAGCGTTCGGCTGCCCGGCATGGCCCACGCGTACGTCGTGCGCAGCCCCATCGCCCACGGCCGGCTGCTCGGCTGCGACGCCAAGGCGGCGTGGGCGGTCGAGGGCGTGCTCGACGTCATCACGCCGGCCGACGCCCCGGCCCTGCGCCTGCCCTGCGTCAGCCTGGCGCCCGGCCAGCGGTTGTCGTCCTACCGGGCGCTGGACGACGAGATCAGGTACGCGGGACAGCCCCTCGCCGTCGTGGTCGCCCGTACGCCGGAGGCCGCCAGGGACGCCGCCGACGTCGTCGACCTGGACCTGGCGGAGCTGCCCGCGGTGATCGGGGCCGAGCGGGCGATGCGCGACGGCGCGCCCCTGCTCTACCCCGGCTGGGGCACCAACGTGCTCGCCGACTTCACGCTCGGCGACGACGACTGCGCGGCGGCCGTCGAAGGGGCCGAGCACGTCGTCGAGATGACGTTCAGGACGGCCCGGATCTCGCCGTACCCCATGGAGCCGCGCGGCGTCGTCGCCTCCTTCACCGACGACGAGCTGACCGTGCACATCTCCTCCCAGTCGCCGCACCACGTGCGCGATCACCTGGCGGAGGCGTTCGAGCTCACGCACGACCGGGTACGCGTCATCTGCCGCGACACGGGCGGCGGCTTCGGCGGCAAGGAGCACGTCTATCCCGACGAAGCGCTGGTCTGCCTGGCCGCGATGCGCCTGGGCCGCCCGGTGGCCTGGTCGGAGTCGCCCGGCGACCGGTTGTTCGCCACGCTGCCCGCGCGCGCCGCCGTGCACCGGGCGCGACTGGCGCTGGACGGCGACGGGCGGTTCGTCGCGATGGACGCGGAGGTGGTCTGCGACCTCGGCGCCCACCCGTCGAACAGCGGCACCGCCACGGCCGCGGTGACCGCCGTGATGCTGCCCGGCCCCTACCGCTTCGACCGGGTGGCGGTCCGCGCGCTCGGCGTCGTCACCAACACCACGCCGATCGGCTCCTACCGGGGGTTCGGCCAGCCGGAGGGCACTCTGACCAGAGAGCGGCTGATCGACGAGGCGGCCCGCAGGCTCGGGATCGACCGGATCGAGCTGCGGCTGCGCAACCTGATCCGGCCGGACGAGCTGCCGTACACCTCGCGCCTCTACCAGCCCTACGACTCGGGCGACTACCCGCTCGCCCTGCTGACCCTGCGCGACCTCGTCACGCCGGTCCACAAGGACGACGGGCGCCGGCGCGGCATCGGCTACTCCTGCCACGTCGAGTCGACCGGCATGGGCCCATCGGCGGAGCTCAAGAGCGCCGGCATCCAGGCGGGCGGTTACGAGAGCGCCGTGTTGCGCATGGAGCAGGACGCGTCCGTGATCGTGTGGTCCGGGGTGGTGCCCATGGGGCAGGGCATCGAGACGACGCTGGCCCAGCTCGCGGCCGACCGCGTGGGGGTGCCGATCGAGCGGGTGCGGGTGGTGCTGGGAGACACGGCGGCGGCCCCCTACTCGTCGGTCGGCTCGATCGCCAGCCGGTCGCTGGCCCTCGGCGGCGGAGCGCTCATCCAGGCCGCGGCCCGGCTGCGCGACAAGCTCGTGGCCATCGCCGCGCACCGGCTGGAGGCGGCCCCGGCCGATCTGGAGCTCGTCGACGGCGCCGTCCAGGTGAAGGGCGATCCGCGGGCGTCGGTGAGCCTGCGGGAGCTGGCCACGTCGGCCTGGCGCGGCTGGGACCTGCCGGACGGCGTCACTCCCGGCCTGGAGGAGCGCGTCAGCTACGACCCGGTGGCCTACACCTACGCCTACGGCGCGCACGCGGCGGCCGTGGCCGTCGATCCGGAGACCGGGGCGGTGGAGGTGGAGGGCTACTGGGTGGTCAACGATGCCGGCGTGCTGGTCAACCCGGCCGTGGTGGAGGGGCAGATTCGCGGCGGAGTCGTCCAGGGCATCGGGATGGCGCTGACCGAGGAGATCGTCTACTCCGAGGACGGCCAGCCGATCACCGACTACCTGCTGCCGACCACCCGCGAGGTTCCGGACATCGAGGTCGTGATGCTGGAGACGCCCTCGCCGCTCACCCCTGGCGGCATGAAGGGCGTGGGGGAGGCCGGCACGATCGGCCCGCCCGCCGCCATCGCCAACGCGGTCGCCGCCGCGCTGCCGGAGATCGCGGAGCGGATCACGGACGTCCCCCTGACCCCGGCCGCCATGTGGGCGCTGCTCCAGGCGCCGGGCCTGCCGTGGAGCCCGGCAGGCGGGCAGGCGTCCTGACCGGGGAGCCGGGCGCCGGAACCGGCCGCTGAAACGCCGCCACGGGCCGGGCGTGCGCGGCCCGCGGTGATCGAGCCCGCCCGGCCCCATGCCATTTTCGTCGTCTCCGGGTGCCCTGCTGCCCCGGTGACCTGGGCCTATCGCCGGTCGGTGCGGCCCTGCGGGCGGTGGTCCGAAAAACATCAGGATTTCTCGCCGAAGATTCGACCCAAAGGGCGTCCTCGTGCGTACAAGTTTCGACAGACCTTGTACGTCAACCCATAGGCAGGTCCTCTTGTTGAGTGAAACGCGTATTCGCTGCCCGTCCACCCAGGAAAGGGACGCCATGTCCACGCTGCGATCGACTCGCCGGAGCCGGATGCAGTATGTATGGGCGCTGCACGAGGACCCACAGACGGTCCGTCATGCACGGGCAGTCATTCGCGATGAATTGTCAACGCTCGCCCTTTCTTCCGACCTCGTCGATGACGCCGTGCTCATGGTCAGCGAATTAGTGACAAATGCCTTCTTGTACGGCGATGGCCCGTACGAACTGGCGCTGCACGTGGACGCCAAGGAGATCATGTGCGTGGTGGTGGACAGCAGCCCGGTCCTTCCCGCCCCGTCGCCTCCTGACGTACGGGCCGAGCACGGGCGGGGGTTGCGCATCATCGCCAGGCTTTCCGACGGTTTCTACGGTTGCCATCCCCAGCGTTACGTCACCCATCCCGACGTCGTCGGCAAGGCCACCTGGTTCGCCCTCCCGCGTCAGGATGCCCGCGGCAACGTGGTGCCGATTAGAGCTGGAACATAACCGTGATTTCCGACATGTTCGTGGATAAGGTGTCAGCCGCAAGCCGGGGATGATCTCCGCCGCGTGGTGGAGCCCCGGCCGTTCTGGAGGCTGAATGTCCGGCTGGAACTTACGGACCGGCGCCGCCGTCACGGCACTCGCGCTGGCGGCCACGACCCTCGCGACCGGCACCGCGTCAGCGGCCGCGGCCGTCTACTACGTGGACGCCGTCAACGGAAAAGACTCGGCGGCCGGCACGTCGGCGGCCACCGCGTGGAAAACCCTCACCAAGGCGTCCACGGCGCCCCTCGTCCCCGGCTCCACGTTGTTGCTGAGCCGTGGCAGCACGTGGAAGGGGCAACAACTCGACCTGACCAGATCGGGCAGCGCGACCGCCCCGATCGTCGTCGACGCCTACGGCACCGCCACCGCCAAGCCGGTCATCGCCGGCCACGCCGAGGCCTGCCTGAGCCTGACCGGCTCGCACATCGAGGTCTACAACCTGCAGATCGGCCTGGCCCAGGACGGCTCGCGCTGCACCTGGGCCGGCATCAAGGTGACGGGCGACGACAACGTCATCGAGCGCAACCTCATCACCGGGGCCGCCGCCGGCGTCTACATCGAGCAGGGCGTCCAGTACACCGCGGTGACGGCCAACGACTTCATCGACAACAACCACATGAGCAAGCTCACCCCGACGAACGTGAACGACAACGACGACTCCGGCGCGTTCGCCATCCTCGTCCACGGCGACGACTCCAACATCGCCTGGAACGAGATCCGCGGCTCCTACGCCTTCAGCTACGACTACGGCATGGACGGCGCGGCCGTGGAGATCTTCCTCGGCTCGAACAACCGCATCCACCACAACATCGCGGTGGACAACGAGACCTTCACCGAGCTGGGCACCAGCAGGGAGCTCAACGACGACGGCAGCCCCAGCGACCCCGACGGCACCGCGGGCAACATCTTCGAGTACAACGTGATCACCGGCCCGCAGACCCAGGGCGGGCTGGTGACCCGCGGCCCGCAGGAGCCGGGCGAGGAGCCCGACGTGAACGGCCCGGTGCTCGGCACCGTCTTCCGCAACAACTCCGTGCGCCTGACCCACGCCGCCTCCCAGGGCGTCGTCTGTGACGCGGGCTGCACCAACGCCCACCTGTCGATGTCGCAGAACATCGTCCAGGCCGTTCTCAAGACGGGCTACGGCCCGAACGTCACCGACATCCACCACAACGTCTTCTTCGGCGCCGCGCAGCATCAGATGGGCGGCACGAACAACGTCACGGCCGACCCGCTGTTCGACCTGGCGAACACGGCCCACCCGCTGAGTCTGCGGGCCGGCAGCCCGGCCATCGACCGCGGCGTCACCAGGTTCAGCGACGACGACGTGACCGGCCGCGCCATCGACGGCAGTGACGGCGCGGTGGACGCCGGAGCGTACGAGTACGACAAGTAAGTCCCGTCGCCGCCGTCCTCTGGTCTCCCGAGCAATTGATCAAGCCCGGCATACGGCGGCGGATCGTACACGTTCTACGAGGTGATCGTGGCGGGCACCGACGTCACGATCACTCACGGGCGCTCCGCCGGACCAAGGCGAGGACCAGCAGGCCCGCGACCAGGCCGGTGGCGGCGCTCGCCAGGTACACCTCGTTCAACGAGGCCGCGTCGCCCCCGTAGAGCAGGCCGAGCGCGGCGATGCCGACGGCGTAGCCGAGCTGCCTGACCGTGTTCACGGTGCCCGCCGCCATGCCGGTCCGCCGGGGCGGGGCGTAGGCCATGGCGGCGGAGCTGAGCGCGGGGATGGCCAGGCCCACGCCCGCGCCCACGACGACGAGCCCGGGCGCCAGCGCGGTCCAGGCCGAGTGCTGGTCGAGCTGCCCCTGCAGGAACGAGCCCGCCCCGACCAGCAGCAGCCCGCCGCCGACGGAGACCCGGGGCGAGATCCGGGGGAGCAGGCGGACGGCCGCGACGGAGACCACCAGCGAGGTGACGGCCATCGGCGACAGTGCCAGCCCCGCCAGCACGGGGCCGAGCCGGAGGTTCTGCTGCAGCCAGAGCGAGGTGAACGCCAGGCACGCGAACGCGGCCGGCATGAGCAGCGCCGCTCCCACCATGATGCCGCTGAACGAGCGGTCGGCGAACAACCGCAGATCCAGCATGGGATGCGCGCCGCGCCGCTCGATCACGACGAACGCCACGAGCGACACGGCGGCGGCGGCCAGCGGCAACAGTGACCGTGCCGACGTCCAGCCGTGCTGCCCGGCCTCGATCAGCCCGTACGTGAGCGCCCCCGCCGCCACCGTGAACGTGACCATGCCCGCCCAGTCGATCCGGCTCTCACCGGCCCCGCGCGACTCCTTGACCGCCCGCAGGGTGAGCCAGACGGCGACCACGCTGATCGGCAGGTTCACCAGGAAGATGGCCCGCCAGTGCAGGTGCTCGGTGAGCAGGCCGCCGAGCACGGGCGCGACCGCCGCCGCGGCCCCGTTGACGCCGCCCCACACGCCGAACGCGATGCCGCGCCGCCGGCCTTCGTAGGTGGCGCTGATGAGGGCGAGGGTGGTGGCCATCATGGCCGCGCCGCCCGCCCCCTGCAGCACCCGGGCGGCCACGAGCACGCCGCCGCTGGGCGCCAGCCCGCAGGCGAGCGAGGCCAGCGCGAACACGCCGAGCGCCATCAGGTAGACCCGGCGCCGTCCAGTGTGGTCGGCGAGCGAGCCGGCGGCGAGCAGCAGGGCGGCCAGGGCCAGCGCGTAGCCGTCCAGCAGCCACTGCGCGCCGGTGAACGACAGGTGCAGGTCGGCGGTGATGTCCGGCAGGGCGACCATGACGATGGTCACGTCGACGAGGAGCATGAAGGCGCCCAGGCAGGCGGCCACCAGGGGCCCCCAGCCGGTCGCCGTTCGCTCGGCAGGGAGAGTCGTGGTCATGACGGCAACTGTCGGGCCTGCGTGCAGACATTCGCCAGTGCAAGCCGCAGTTTCGGTGGTTTTCCGTGCGAGCTAGCCTGTGCTGGTGGAAAACATCGAGGTGGACGAGGTAGACCGGGGGCTGCTGCACGCGCTGCAGGTGGACGGGCGGGCCTCGTTCAGCCGCATCGGCGAGGTGCTCGGCGTGTCCGACCAGCGCGTGGCCCGCCGCTACCGGCGGCTGCGCGGCACGGGCATGCTGCGCGTGGTCGGCGTCGTGGACGGCCGGTGGCTCGGCTACGAGTCGTGGTCGATCAGGTTGCGCTGCACCCCCGACGCGGCGGTCTCGATCGCGGAGGCGCTCGGCCGGCGCCCCGACACGTTCTGGGTGCACCTGCTGTCCGGCGGCACCGAGATCTCCTGCGGCACCCTCCAGCGCACCGCCGAGGAGCGCGAGTCGCTGCTGCTGAGCAAGCTGGCGCGGACCAACCGGGTGTTGTCGGTGTCGGCGCACCGCACCCTGCACATCTTCGTGGGCGGGCGGGTCGGCTGGGCCGGGCTGGCCGCGCTCTCGCCCGAGCAGGTGGCGCACCTGCGGGCGGGCCGGGTCTTCGACCGGCGGGGCGACGGCGCGCCGATCACGCTCGGCCCGGGCGACGAGGCGCTGCTGGCGGCGCTCTCGCGGGACGGCCGGGCCGGCTACCCCGACCTGGCGGCGGCGACGGGCTGGTCGGAGTCGACGGTCAAGCGGCGCATGGAGCAGCTCTGCTCGGCCGGCGTGCTCTTCTTCGACATGGACGTGCTGCCCCCGCTGCTGGGCTACCGGGTGGAGGCACAACTGTGGATGTCGGTGCCGCCGGCCGAGCTCGACGCGACCGGCCGGGCGCTGGCCGGGCATCCGGAGGTCGCGTTCACGGCGGCGACGACGGGCTCGGCCAACCTGGCGGCCAGCGTCGTGTGCCGCGACGACGCCGCGTTCTACCGCTACCTCACCGACAGCCTCGGCGCGCTGCCCGCGGTCGGGCACCTGGAGACCGCGCCGATCGTCAGGACCATCAAGCGGGCGGGGGCCATGCTGCCCATCTGAGGCGGGGCCCCTGCGACGAACCGCCGCCGAGCGGGCGCGCTGGCAGGCCATGGTCAAGGGGTGGGCGGAGCGGAACACCCACCGGCCGATGTGGGCGCACCCCGAGCCCGCCTTCCACGCCCGGCTGGCCGCGATCATGGACGACCCCGCCGTCCCGGCCGCGCCGGAGCCGGCCGGGCACCGGCTGCTCCCCATGAGCGCCAGGGCCGTGCACCGCGGGCCCGGCTGGTGCGCGGCGCTCAGCATGGCCTCGCACCGGATCGGGCACTACGAACACGGCAACGGCGAGAACCTGCGCGGCTGGCACACCGGCTCAGGAATGCTCTACTGGTGGGCCGCCGGCCACGGCGACCACTACTCCGACTCCTTCTGGCCGACCGTCGACCCCTACCGCCTGCCCGGCACCACCGTGTCCGCGCTGCGGCTGCCCGACGGCGCGGGCGCGGCGTGGGGCGGCACGTGCCCGCCGGGCCGGTGGGTGGGCGGGGCGACGGACGGCACGTACGCGATGGTCGGCCAGCACCTGAACGGGCTCGAAAGCACGATGGAGGCGTTCAAGTCGTGGTTGTTCCTCGACGACGCGGTGCTCTGCCTGGGCGCCGGCATCACCGCCCGTGACGGCACGGCGGTCGAGACCATCGTGGACAACCGCAGAACCGCCGCCCCGCTCACCGCCGGGCCGGGCTGGGCCCATCTCGACGGCCACGGCGGCTACGTCGTCCCCGCCGGTCTGCGTACCCTGCGGGAGAGCCGCGCGGGCGGGGGCGTGACCCGCGACTACGTCACGCTCTGGCTCGACCACGGCGTCGACCCGCGCGCGGCCGGCTACGTCTACCTGCTGCTGCCCGGCGCGAGCCAGGCGCTGACCAGGGCGCGGGCCGCCGATCCCGGCTGGGCGCACGTGCTCGCCAACACCGCCGCGCAGCAGGTCGTCCGCGTGCCCTCGCTCGGGATCACCGCGGCCGCCTTCTGGGTCGGCGGGACGGCCGGCGGCCTGACCGCCTCCGGCCCGTGCGCGGTCCTGATCCGCGAGCGTGGCGACGGCACGGCCACGCTGACCGTGGCCGATCCCCGCGGCGACCTCGACGAGCTGACCGTGACGTGGGCGCGCGGCGGGACAATGGCGGCGGGCGGGACGGGGGCGGCCGGGACGTTCAGGTTCGGCCCGATCGCCGAGGGCGCCTCGAAGACGATCACCGTGCGGCTGGGCTGATCGTGCTCAGGACGCCGCCGGCACGGTCTGGGCGGCGATGAGCTGGGCGTACTGGCCGCCCATGGCCATCAGCTCGCCATGGGCGCCGCCCTGCACGATCCGGCCCGAGTCGATCACCAGGATGAGGTCGGCGTCCCTGACCGTGCTCAGCCGGTGGGCGATGACGATCCTGGTCTGCGCGAGCCCGCTCAGGTTGGCCTCGATGACCGCCTCGGTGGCGCTGTCGAGGTTGCTGGTGGCCTCGTCGAGCAGGAGCACCTTGGGCCGCGACAGGACGGCGCGGGCCAGGGCGAGGCGCTGGCGCTGCCCGCCCGACAGGCCGCCGCCGTCGGTCAGCATCGTCTCGTACCCCATCGGCATGGCCATGATCTCGTCGTGCAGGGCGGCCAGCCTGGCCGCGGCGGTCACCCGGTCGAGGGCCGCGCCGGGATCGTTCAGCGCGATGTTCTCCCTGATCGAGCCGCTGAACAGCGAAGGGTCCTGGGTGACCACACCGAACTGGCGGCGCAGGGTCCGCAGGTTCAGCTCGCCGGCCGGGACGCCGTCGTACCGGATCTCGCCCTCGACCGGGGTGTGCAGCGCGAGCAGCAGCCGGGCCAGCGTGCTCTTGCCGGAGCCCGACGCGCCCACCAGGGCGACCTTCTGCCCAGGGCGGATGGCGACCGAGACGTTCCGGACCGTCCACGGGCCGCGCGGGTTGTGGCGGAAGCTCACGTCGCGCAGCTCCACGGCGCCGCGCAGGCGCAGCACCTCGATGCCGTCGCTCGGCTCCGGCTCCGAGGCCAGGATGTCCGACAACCGGTCGAAGTGCGCGCCGGCCTGCTGCAGGCTCTGCAGGCCGGTCATCAGCGAGCTCAGCGGGGTGAGCGCGCCGATCGCGACGGCGTTCAGCGCGATCAGCGCGCCCAGCGTGAGCTGGCCGTCCAGCACCCGCCACGCGCCCAGCCACAGCAGCCCGAGCGGTGCTGCCACCCGGATCGCGGACAGCGCCGCCTCCAGCAGCGCTCTGGTGAGCCCGCTGCGCACGTCGGCGTTGAGCTGCCGGGTGAAGTGGCCCGACCACTGCTCCAGCGCCCGCCGTTCGGCGCCGGACGCCTTCAGCGTCTCGATGCCGGTGATCGTCTGGATGAGGCTGCTCTGCGAGGCCGAGAGCGCGGAGAGCTCCTGGCGGGTGAGGGTGGCGACGCGGTTCGTGGTGGCCAGCAGCAGGAGGCTCTGGAGTACGGCGACGCCGGTCAGCGCCAGCCCGAAGACGGGATCCCACAGGTGGACGAGCACCAGGTAACCGATGGCGAGCGGCCCGTCCAGCAGCGCCGCGACGACCTGGCCGGTGAGGATGTCGCCCAGCGTCGAGACGCCGGCCGCGCGGGTCACCAGGTCGCCCTTGCCGCGCCGGGTGAAGTACCGGTACGGCAGCGCCACCAGATGGCCGACCACGCCCTCGGTCAGCTCCTGGTCGGCTCGGGCGCGTACCGCGACCAGCAGCGCCGCCCGCAGGTAGCCGATCACGAACTGCGCCGCGCCGGCCAGCAGCACCGACCCGCCGAGCAGCGACAACACCTGCGTGTCCTGGGCCGGCACGATCGTGTCGATCAGCAACTCGGTGAAGAGCGGCAGGGCCAGCCCCAGCAGTTGCAGCAGCAACGACGCGGCGATGATCTGCGCGAACAGACCCCTGCGCCGCCGGAACAGCGTGCGGACGAACTCCCGCCGCCACGCGCCCGCCATCGAGGACGAGCCGCGCTGGAAGCCCGCGCCGGGCTCGAACACCAGCAGCACACCGGTGAACCCGGCGCCGAACTCCCCGGCCGTGAGCCTGCGCCGCCCCTGGGCCGGGTCCACGATGTCCACCCGGTCGGGGGACCAGCGCTCGACCACCACGAAGTGGTTGAACTCCCAGTGCGCGACGGCGGGCAGCGGCACGCGGGCCAGGTCCCCGGGCGCGAGGGAGAAGGCGCGGGCCTTCAGCCCGTGCTCGCGGGCGCCGTCCACGATCGCCTTCGCGCTCAGCCCGTCCCTGCCGATCTGGAGACGCTCCGACACCTCGTGCGGGGTGGTGCGCTGCCCGTGGTGGCACAGGACCATGGCCAGACAGGCCGCGCCGCACTCCGTGTCGGTGTTCTGCAGCAGAACGGGCAGGCGGCGCATCATCGGGCCGCCGCCAGCGCCAGCGCGGTCACGGCGACCCCGGCCCCGAGCACGGCCGTCACCGCGATCCACAACAGGAGGAACGAGGGACCGCTGATCACCAGCGGCATCCGCACGCTCACCCTCCCGGCCGCCCGGCTCCGCACCGCGTCCTCCCGGTAGACCGGCCTCGGCGACCGGGGCGGGCGGAGTGGCCGGGGTTCTGCCGCGCTCAGCTCAGCCATGCCGAGAAGGCTAGGAACGATCGCTTGGAAGCGACTTGGGGCTCACTGTGCCGCTACGGGGTGCGGGGCTGTTGACGAAGTGAGCGCCAGAGCTTACGTTCCCGGCGACCAGCGAAATATATCGCTCAGCTTCCGAAAGTTTCGGAGGAACCTCGGTGAAGCCGTTGATCATCGCCCTGGCACTCGTCCTCGCCGCCCCGCTGCCAGCGCAGGCCCATCCCCGTACCCCCCGCGACCTGCGTGAACTCGCGCAGCAGCAGGGCATCAAGATCGGCACAGCCGTCGACGTCACCGCCCTGCGTGACGAGGCCGACTACCGCAAGACGCTCAACCGCGAGTTCAGCCACGTCACCGCCGAGAACGCGATGAAGTGGGAGTCCGTCGAGCCCGAACGCGGCGTCTTCACCTGGGCCGGCGCCGACGCCGTGGTCGAGAACGCCCGCCGCAACCGCCAGGCGGTGCGCGGCCACACCCTCGTCTGGCACAACCAGCTCCCCGCCTGGCTGACGGCCGGGCTCGCCGACGGCACGATCAGCGACGCCGAGCTCAGGACGATCCTGCGCGACCACATCACCACGGAGGTACGCCGCTACAAGGGCAAGGTCAGAGCCTGGGACGTGGTCAACGAGGTCGTGGAGGACGACGGCACGATGCGGCAGACCGTCTGGCTCACCCGCCTCGGCCCCGGCTACATCGCCGACGCCTTCCGCTGGGCGCACCGCGCGGACCCGCACGCGAAGTTGTTCATCAACGACTACAACCTCGAATGGAGCACCCCCAAGATCGAGACCACCCTGGCGCTGGTCAAGGAGCTCAAGGCGCAGGGGGTGCCGATCCATGGCGCCGGCTTCCAGGGCCACCTCGGGATCCAGTACGACTACCCCGGCGACTGGGCGAACGTCATGAGCCGCTTCGCCGGCCTCGGCCTGGAGATCGCGGTCACGGAGCTGGACGTGCGCATGGTGTTGCCCGTGACCCCCGAGAAGCTGGCCACCCAGGCGGAATACTACGGCCGGGCACTCAAGGACTGCCTCAGCGTGCCGGCCTGCAAGGAGCTCACCGTCTGGGGCTACACCGACCGGCACTCGTGGGTGCCCGGCTGGTTCGACGGCGAGGGCTCCGCGTGCCTGTTCGACGAGAGCCTGACGCCCAAGCCGGCCTACCGCGCCCTCCTGGCCGTACGGAGATAGCGCCCGGAACCCTGCGCTCGTGTCACGTCCACATCGCGGCCACCCGGGCCGCGATCGTGACGCCCTGGGCGTAGCCGGCCTCGGCGCTGGGTGTGCGCACTTCGGGGGCGAGCGGATCGGCGCCGAACGCGGCCAGCGAGGCCGCGTCGGGCTCGATCACCTCGACCACGCCGTCCAGCTTCGCCCAGGCCGGCTCGCCCAGGTCGGCCATCGGCGCCAGCACCAGCACCCGGTCGAATCCGGCCGCGAGATCGGCGTTCGTGCTCGACCGGATCCCGCCGTCCATGTAACGGGCCTCGCCGATGCGCACGCACGGCCACACGCCGGGCACCGCGCAACTGGCCGCCACCGCGTCCACCAGCCCCACACCGGACCCCGGCCCGAACAGCCGGGGCTCCCCGGTGACCGCGTCCACCGCCACGACGACCACGTCGCGCTCGGGCCACTCGTGGACGGGCAGCCGCCCCTCGATCACCGCGCGCCGGGTGGCCTCGCTGACCGTGTCGGCGGCCAGCGCCAGTGCCCCGACCGCGCGCCGTTGCTCCTCCGGATCGGGCGTGCTCTCGTAGATCGCCTGGAACCCGGCCAGGAGCTCATCCACCCGCACCCCGGCGGGCAGCTCGGGCGTCTGCAGCGCGGGGTCGTTCTGCCGCTTGAGCAGGTCGGAAAGCGGCACGCCGCTGGTGATCTGGGCGGCCACCGTGGAGCCCGCCGACGTGCCGACGATCCGGCCGGCCGTCGTGACGTCCACACCGTGGTCGGCGAGCGCGGCCAGCACGCCCGTCGCCCACGCGATCCCGGCGACCCCGCCGCCACCCAGCACCAGTGCGCGCTTGATTTCGCTCATGTCCGTCAGAACACGCCCGCCCGCGCTTTCCTTCCTACGCCGAACGAGCTCGTCCCGCCCAGCCCGCAGCACCCGCCTTGCCAGGCCCCGCTCCGCGCGCCGTGCTCATCCGCCGCTTCGCAGCACCCCGCGCAGGACGTCCGCGAACTCCTTGGTCTGGCCGATGAAGCCGCCGTGGTCGCCCGGGAACTCCACCGGCGCCGTTTCGAGCAGGCCGGCCAGCGCGATGGACGTCCGGTAGGTGACCAGGTTCCCCGAGTCGGCGCGTCCGCCAGCGCCTCGGCCAGGGGCGCGAAGTCCGCCGCGGCCCTGGGCGCGCCCGTCATGAGCAGCAGCGGGCCCGTGCCGCGCACCTCGTAGCGCAGGCGCGCTCCTGGCACGTCGAGGGTGTGAGTGGTGGTCATGACCGGGAGCCCTTCCGCCAGTCGCCGGTCCGCGCGGTCGCGGTGGCACAGGTAGGACTCCGGCCGGGCCCAGAACTCATCGCTCGTGCGAACGAGCGCGCAGGTCCTCCTGCCGGTCCTGCCGACGGGCGGCTTCGGCGCCCGCTACCCGGAGGGCATGCTGCCCACCTGGCAGTGACACCGCCAGGGTCGCCGTGCTCTGTCACGGCCGGGGCGCAATGCTGATGCCGAGCATGCGCGCGCCGGTCTCCGTGCGCGGGCGGTGCGTGCTGCCCGGCTCGAACACCACGTAACTGCCCGGTCCGAGCCGGTGCCCCCGGTCGATGAACTCCCCGGACACCACGTAGTAGCGCTCCTCGCCGTCGTGCACGTCCACCTCGGGCCACTCGGCGCCGGGCGCGAAGTCGTACATCCAGCCCCTGGCCCACTCGGTGGCCGGCAGTCGCCGCCGGATGATGCCGGGCACCACCTCGACCGGCTCCACTTCGTCCACGTTCAGAACCTGCATGCCGTCATGTTCTTGCGTCATGCCCCCATCCTGGCCGGAGGGGAACGTCGCCCCCAGTGTCAGGATTGACGCGTTGAGGTATTTTCCTGCCATGGCTCTTCACCGCGTCGCGGCCCTGGTCCTCCCGCCGCAGTCCACCTTCGAGCTGGCGTGCGCGGCCGAGGTCTTCGGCATCCACCGCCCAGGGCTGCCGGTCCGCTACGACTTCACGGTCTGCGCCGAGCGCCCGGGACCCGTGGCGACGCTGGCGGGCTACGACATGGCGGTGCGGGCGGGCCTGGCGGCGGTCCGGCACGCCGACACGGTGGTGGTCCCCGGCTGGCAGGGCCGCGACGGGACGGCTCCGCCCGCCGTGCTCGACGCGCTGCGGCAGGCCCACCGGCGCGGGGCTCGCGTCGTCGCCATCTGTACGGGCGCGTTCCTGCTGGCCGAGGCCGGCCTCCTCGACGGCCGCCGGGCGACCACCCACTGGCGGATGGCCGCCGAGCTGGCCGCCCGCTTCCCCGCGGTCGAGGTCGAACCCGACACCCTGTACGTCGACCTGGGCGACGTCGCCACCAGCGCCGGCACCGCCGCCGGCATCGATCTCTGCCTGCACCTGGTCCGCGCCGACCACGGCGCCGCCCACGCCGCCCAGCTCGCCAGGCACATGGTCATGCCCCCGCACCGCGAGGGCGGCCAGCTCCAGTACGCCGCGCCGCCCGCGCCCGGCCATCCGCCCGGTTCCCTCGCCCCGATCCTCGACTGGGCCGGGGAGCGCCTGCACGAGCCCCTGACCGTGGACGACCTCGCCGCGCGGGCGCAGGTGTCCGCGCGCACGCTCGCCCGCCGATTCTCCGTACAGCTCGGCATGGGCCCTGGGCAGTGGCTGCTCGTCCAGCGCGTCACGGCCGCCCGAGCCCTGCTGGAGGAGACCGACCTGCCGGTCGAGACCATCGCGGTCCGGGTCGGCCTGTCCTCCGCCACCAACCTGCGCAGGCGTTTCCACACCCTGCTGCGCACCACCCCGGCCGCCTACCGCCGCTCGTTCAGCTCACCCATGAGCCGGCCCGGCGGCCCGTTCACCCGGTGAGCAGTCTCCGGCGCAGCTCCAGGGTCAGCTCCTCGTCCAGCCCGAGCCGTTCCGTGACGTACCCCTGCACGGATCCGTGCGCGGCCGTCAGGTCCGCCAGGAAGAGCCGCATGATCTCGGCGGGCGCGCGCCCGTATCCGGGCCACCCCGGCTCGCGACCCGGATGCGCGGCCCGCCAGTCGGCGAGCAGCCGGTCGGTGGCCAGCTCGGTCAGGGCGAAGTCACGGACGACGTCGTCCTCGGCGACCCCCAGCAGGGACAGCACGAGGGCGGCCACCAGCCCGGTGCGATCCTTGCCCGAGGCGCAGTGGAACACCAGCGGCTCCTCCGCCGCGGCGATCACCTCCAGGGCCTGCCGCAGCTCTCCGACCCCGTCGAGCGCGACCTCGGCGTACCGGTCGGCCAGGAATCGCCACGGGGCCACGGCCGGATCGATCTCCGCCTGGTCGTAGGGGCGGTGCTCGATGCTGAGGTTGTGATAGACGAGCCCGTCGTGCTGGGGCACCCGCCCTCTGGCCTCGATCTCCCAGGGATAACGCAGGTCGATCACCGTACGCACGCCCAGAGCCCGGAACCGGTCCCAGTCTCCGTCCGCCAGCTTGGCCAGCGAGTCGGACCGGAACAGCCGGCCCCACCGCACCGTGCGGCCGTCAACCCCCGGATAGCCGCCCAGATCCCGGAAGTTGTGCAGCCGGTCGAACGCGATATGTCTTGTCACGCGATCACCCTAAGGGCACCGCGCACAACAAGAAGACCCTGGTCACTGTTTCCAGTGACCAGGGTCTTCGAGCGAGCTATGAGGTTGTGTCCGGTGTGCGTGTCGCCTCTCGGCGAAAGGCTCAACGCGGCTCCAGCCGAACGGTAGTCCGCGAAGGCAATAGGTGAGGCCCGGGGACACTGAGCACACCGGCCACGTAGTACACAACCAGCACCGGGCGGGTATTGTTCCCCGCCCATACTGTTTGCCGGGGCCAGCTGGCCGCGATCAGGCGGCGTAGTGCGGGTAACCGTAGCCGACGACCTGCGAGGTGGGACGGACCCGCTCCTCGACCTTGCCGTGGCCGGTGTTGCCCTCGATCGTCGAGATCGTGCCGTCATGGTTGTCCTTGACGACGAAGCCGACGTGGTTGATCGAGCTCAGGTCCTTGCTGCCGCTCCAGGAGAAGAAGACCACGGCGCCGGGCTTGGCCTCGGTGCCCCAGCGGTCGTTGGCGGCGAACCACTTGGCGTGGGCGACGGTGTAGGCGTCCCAGCCGACCTGCGAGCGGGCGCCGCTCTGCTCGCCGACCCAGGACACGAACATCGAGCACCAGGCGGCGTTCAGGTAGTCCTGCTTGTTGCCGCCGTCACGCTGGACGGTCTCGGCGGCGCGGGCGGAGTCCGAGTACCACTTCTGGAACTTGGTGCCGCCACCGCTGGCGTTCTCGGACGTGCCGACCTGGGACTTGGCCAGGGCCAGGACCTGCGGGGCGGTGACGTTGACCTTCGCCTCGGTGGCGCCCGCGCCCTGCTTCTGGGCGGTCTGCGCGGCAGCGGTGCCGTGCGTGGCGGTCGTGTCGGCGTTCACTGCCACGTGCGCGCCGAGCGCGGAGGCGGCGAGGACGGTGCCGAGGGCGATCTTGGTGAGGTTCTTGCGGGCAGGGGTGAGAAGGTTCGTAGCCATCTGGCGGTACTCCTTGCTTCCATGCCGCTTGCCGGGTTAGCTGTCGGGTTCGGGCGTGGAAGCTGCCCTACGGCACTTTTGACGTGCCGATTCACCCCGAGTGAGACATGGGTCCCCGGTTCCGCGCGCAGGCGGATTCAGCGGTACAGGCGATTTGCCTGCGATCCAGGTGATCGGTGTTGCGTCCGAAATTCGGACGATCACGACGGAGACCAGATGAAGACCGGCTCATGACCACGGTCTTGGCCCCGTTCGTGTGTACAACACAGCCCCTACTTGAGCAATTCCCGGGTAACAGGATCCTCTTGTGGGGCCCGGCCAGACCTGCGATCCGTCAAGGACTGCCCTGGCCGTTGCGCCGGACTCGACATACGTTCCGGCGTCACTCTGTACAACACACCCCTTCACCGGGTCATTCCCACGTAATGGAATCCCCTCTTGATGCCCTGCCAGGCCCCGGAAGCGTCAAGGAGCTACCTGCGAACGGTCCCTTCGGCCCCGGCCGGCGGGCACCGCAAAAGGCGGGTGCGGGACCGGTTTTCGGTCCCGCACCCGCTTTCGTGTGCGGTCGTTCAGAACGACCCGTGCCGCCTTGGTCAGGGGCTGACGGCGCAGGTGTCCCTGTTGAGTGAGAACCGGGTCGGCAGGGACGAGTCGCCCGTGTGGCTGGCGAGGTAGCCCATGGTGACGCTGCGGCCAGGGGCGATGGAGCCGTTGTGGGCGGCGTTGACCGCGGTGACGATGTCACCGCCCTGGACGAGGTCGGTGTTCCAGTCCGAGATGATGCTCTGGCCCCGGGCGACGGAGAACTTCAGGGTCCAGCCGTTGATCGGCGTGCTCCCGGTGTTGGTGATGGTGAGGTCAACGGTCATGCCGCCGCCCCAGATCTGTCGCTTGTGCCCGATGTGGCAGGTCGGCTTGGCGCGGGCGAACGAGACGCGGTGGAGGCCGCCGGGAAGGTCGTTGACGACGTACAACTCGCCCTTCGGGGTGGCGCCGAACGCGGTGACCTGGGTGGGCATCTCGCCGATCTCGGCCGTGCGGTAGCCGCCCGCGCCGTCCGCACGCACCGCCCACGCGGTGGAGGAGCAGTAGTCGGTGGCGATGTAGGTGCCGCCGACCAGGTCGGCGAACTCCGTGCCGTGATACACCTGTCCGCCGATGACCGCGCAGCCACCGGTGTACGGGGAGTAGGTGAAGATCGGCTTGGTGTACGCGGCGTCGGAGCGGCACTGGGTCTCGTCGAACACCTCCAGCCCCTCGTAGCAGGACCAGCCGAGGTTCGCGCCGGCCTGCCGTCCGGGCTTGATGTGGTTGATCTCCTCCCACCGGCCCTGGCCGACGTCGGCGATCCACATCGAACCGTCCGCGTGGTCGATGGAGAAGCGCCAGGGGTTGCGCCCGCCGTACATCCAGATCTCCTCGCGGGCGCCCGCGACACCGACGAACGGGTTGTCCTTGGGCACGCAGTAGGCCAGAGTCCCGCATTTCCGGCTCACGTCGACGCGCAGGATCTTGCCCAGCAGGGTGTTCAGGCGCTGCCCGCTGTCGAAGGGGTCTCCGGAGCCGCCGCCGTCGCCGATGCTCATGTACAGGTTGCCGTCGGTGCCGAAGGTGAGCTGACCGCCGTTGTGGTTGGTGAACTGGGCGTGTTCCTGGGACAGCAGCGGTTCGAGTCGCGCGTCGGACAGCCCGTAGCGGGCCAGGGTCACCGCGCCGTCCGGCAGCGCGGTGTAGGCCAGGTACAGGTTCTGGCTCTGGGCGAAGTCGGGTGCGAGGGCGATGCCGAGCAGTCCCCGCTCGTTGTCGGATTCGTCCACCACCGAGGTGATGTCGATGATCGGGGCCGCCGCGAGACCGGTGTCCGGGTGGTAGACCCGCACGGTGCCGCGCTTTTCGATGATGAGCAGCCGGTTCGTCCCGTCGTCGGGTGCGGCGATGGCGGTGGGGCGGCGCAACCCGAAGGCGACCTGGGTCGCGCTCGCGTTGATCTCTTCCAGCGGCACCGTCGAGGCGTTCGGCCCCTGCGCGGCCGCGACGGACGAGGAGGTCGCGGCGGCGGCCGGTGGGGTGAGTACGGTCAGGGGGGCGAACAGGGGCAGGGACAAGGCGAGCAACGCAGGGGCTGCCCAGCGTTTTGCTGGCATGTCGGCTCCAGAGACGTGGCTTCGTCGGAGTCCGGAGGACACGGATCCCCGGGACCGGAGCGCGTCCAGGCTCACGACACGCCCGCCCGGACGGTATCCGCTCGCCTGCCGTCACAACCAGGCCCGCGATCAAGACTTCCGTCCTGAGCGGCGACACCAAGCGGTTGCAGCTCGCTGACCAGGGGCGTTACGACGCCCTCCGGCCGGGCCCGCCACCGGCCGGATGAAACGTACATCGCCACGGACCCGGCCGGCCGCCGTGTGCCGCCGGCTGGATCTCGTACAGGACCGTCAGGCGGTTACCTGGTCAGCACCATCAGCGTGAAGAAGCCCGTGTACTCGCAGTAGTACGACAGATAGGTGCCGCTGCTCTTCGGCGCCTTGCCCTTGGCCACACACTTCGCCTGGGTGGAGTAGTCGCCGTACTTGACCCAGGTGGAGGCGATCGAGGTGACCGACGTGAGGGGGGCGGTCGTGGCGCCGGCGGGCGCCGCCAGCACGGAACCTGTCGCCGCCAGGGCGACCGCCGCGAACGAGATCGCGGCGGCGCGGGTGAGCTTGGTGGACATGAAGCATCCCTTCGGGGGGTGGGCAGCTACCACAACGGAGACGTAGATCATCTCCACCATGATCGTGATCATAATCACTCGCCCGGTGGTTGGCGCATGCCACTCCCGGCGCCACCATGTCCTCCGCTCACCCGCCGGGCATCGCGTCCGCCCGATCACGGTCCGTGAGCGGTGAACCGCTGCGCGAAGCGGCGAAATTCACTCGCTCGCTCCACCGGACATCCCCTAGCGTCACGCGGATGAGCAACGTTCCTCTGCCCTTGCTATGGCTGTCGGGACCTACGGGTGTCGGGAAGTCCTCGGTTGGCTGGGAGATTCATGCGCAGTTGAGCCGTGCAGGGGTCAAGACGGCTTTTGTCGACGCTGACCAGATCAGCCTGCTGTACCCCATGTCAGAGGGCATGACGCATCGCATCCGCGCGCGGAGCCTGGCTGCGATGTGGCCGCACTTCCGGCAGGAAGGAATGCAGTGTCTGGTCCTCGCGGGCTTCGTCCACACTCCCGAAGAAGTTCGTGAGTACACAACCCTTCTTCCCGAGGCCGCGTTCACGTTGTGCCGGCTGCGCGTGGACAGCGCTGAGCTCAAAGAACGGTTCCTCGGCCGGGGGTGGCGTCCGGATCTGGTGGAGGATGCGGTCGCCGAGGCGCAGGCCCTGGAACGCGGCGACTACGCCGACGTGTGCGTGGACACAGACGGCCTGGCGTCGTCCGAGACGGCCCGGCTGGTCCGCGAGCGGGCCGGGGGATGGCCGGGCGTCCATCCCGCCGCGACGCTCCCCAGTTTCGTTGACCCGCGCAGCCAACCTCCGACGCCACAGGAGGACACCGCGTCCGTGCCCGTACCCGTCCTGTGGCTCTGCGGTGCTACGGCGGTCGGGAAGTCGACGGTCGGCTATGAGATCTTCACGCAGGTCTGCCGGACCGGGGTGCGAGCCGCCTATGTCGATGTGAAACAGATCGGGGCGCTACGTCCCGTCGCGGACGACGACGTGGACGGCCATCGTCTCAAGGCGCGCAACCTCGCGGCCATCTGGGCCGGATACCGGGCGGCGGGTGCCTATTGCCTGGTCGTCTCCGGAGAGGCGGACTCCGACGACACGGTCCGCGGCTACGCGGAGTTGCTGCCCGGAACGGCATTGACCGTGTGCCGCCTGCATGCGGGGCCGGCGACGCTGGCCGAGCGTGTCGCACAGCGTGGCAGGGGAGGCGGGCCGGCCATCCCGGGTGATGAGCTGAGAGGGCTGGGCTCGGACGCCCTGGCCCTGATCGCCGGACGAGCGGCGCAGGAGGCCGAGGCGCTCGACCGCGCCGGGACAGGTCACCTGCGCATCGACACCGACGGCTGGTCGGTGCAGGAGGTGGCCGCGGACGTCCTGGCGCGCAGCGGCAACTGGCCGAACCACGCCGCCGGAAAACCGTCCTCCTGAGCAGCGCGACGATGACGGCACCTGGCCTTTCCCTGACTCAGCGACGCTTGAGTGCCAGATCCAGCCGTCGCTGCACCCGGGAGCGCGGCGAGATGGCCGGTGCCCCACTCGGGCGTTCCGTCGATGCCCCGGAGTTCGGACTGAAGCCGTTCCTGCCCGGGCGTCATGTCCGCCCACAGGTCGAGCGACCGCTGGGCAGGGCCGACTGACGTTGCTCGATCAACGGGGACGGTGTTACGGTCTCACCGAGCCCCGTATGGGCCTACGCATGGAGGTAGCGGCTACTCAGCCATTACAGAGATCGGCACGTTCCGTCTCTCGCAGCTTGTCAATCCCTGTCCTGGGATTGCTGCGCCCACCTTCACAGCGTAGGCATGCGGGGTATTTCTGTGTCGATTTCCGGTGGCGCGGCCCTCCTTCGCGATCAATCGACACGGAAAGGCAGTGCATGAGCAAGGAACAGGCCGAGACCTGGGCGGGCTTCGACGTCAATGAGTTCCAGCGTCAGGTCATCGCCGAGTTTCGGGCGAACAACGGGAAGATGAGCGGCAGGTTCGAGGGCTGGACATTGGCCGTGCTGACGACCGTCGGAGCCAAGAGCGGCCTGCACCGGGAGAGCATCCTGGGGTATCTCGAATTCGACGGAAAAGGCATCGTCGTCGCGTCCTCGAATGGCGCCGACAAGCACCCCGCCTGGTACCACAACATCCGCAAGAACCCGATCGTGACGGTCGAGACGGGTAGCGACACCTATCAGGCGATCGCCGCCATCCCTCCGGCCCAGGAGCGTGACAAGCTCTTCGACCGCGTGATCGCCGAGGCGCCGGGGTACGCCGACCACCAGGCCAAGACGACCCGGGAGATCCCGGTCGTCGTCCTGCACCGGATCGGCCCCAAGCCCGGCGAGGAGCGGGTCAAGGGCATGGGCGACTGGGTCGTCGAGGTGCACGACTGGCTGCGCAAGGAGCTCGAGACGCTCCGCGCCCAGGCGGACCAGATGATCGAGGGCCGCGTGGACACGATCGAGCGGACGCCGCCGGATCTCGCCCAGCAGATGCGCACCCACTGCCTGAGCTTCTGCGGGGCGCTGAAGAAGCATCACGGCGGCGAGGACATGGCCGTGTTCCCGATGCTGGCCAAGCAGTTCCCCGCACTCGCTCCGGCGCTGGCGCAGCTCGGCGAGGAGCACAAAGTGGTGGCGCGGCTGCAGGACGACATCCAGCGACTCGTCGACGGCTTCGCACCCGGTGAAACCGATCCGGTGCAGCTGCGCGCCGACCTGGAGCGGCTGGCGAACCAGCTCGAGTCCCACTTCAGGTACGAGGAGGAGACGATCGTGACGGCGCTCAACGCCATGGCCCCGGCTCCCAGCTTTCCCTGATCATCCACCAGCACCCCCGGGCCGGGCCTTCCTCGGCGCGGGGGTGTCCGCTGCGCGCCGGGCCCGACAGGAGCACGCCGCTACTACTTTGCGTTATATTTATGATGCGTAGAGTGACGAGAGCGGGCACTTTCGCCGATGCGCTCTCCGTTGCAGAGACAACCATTGCGGCGCCTCCGGCCACCAGCGGGCGCCCTACCCGCAGGGAGTGCGGATGAAGCACAGGTTCGGTACGGCTGTCGGCGTCGCGGTGCTCGGGATCTCCGGGCTGCTCGTGGCGGGATCCCCGGCGGACGCGGAAGCGCGGGCGCCCCGCTCGCTCTCCGTGTACGAGCACGACGACTACAAGGGCCGCTCGGCGCACCTCGCGGCCGACGACTCCAACTTCATCAACAACTACTGGTCCGGCAGCGGGGCGAGCATCAACGACAACATCAGCTCGTTCAGGAACCAGGGCGACCAGCGCGCGGTGATGTACTCCGATGCGAACTACACCGGTGCCGCCTACTCCGCGCTCGCCCATTCCTCCGACAGCGACCTGACCCACAACAGCAACAACCCCGCCAATTTCGACAACGTGGCCAGCTCAGTCCGTTTCGTGATCTAGACGACAGCGGGGCGGCATCCCGCGAGACGCGTACGAGGAGGGAAGCCGTGCCGATTCCCCGGCCCGCCGGCCCTTCCCCTTCGGCGCATCCCTCCCGCGCTGCTCGCTGCCGTCCCGCCCTCAGCACCCATCCGCCCCACGGCGTACGTCTCGTGCTCATTGCCGGTCTTGTGCTCCTCGCCGGATGCGCGCACCTGCCGGAGGGGGCCGTACCGGCTGAAAAGGCCCTTGAAGCGAGCATGGAGGCTCGCGGCCTTCGCGTCCCTCTCGACGACTTCACCCTTTCCCGCCTCGACATCCACACGATCGAGTACGCCGAAGACCTGCTCACCCGCGCGTGCATGCGCGGCCCCGGCTTCGGCTGGGAGATGTTGCCGCAGCCGGCCCGCACCGACACCGACCCGTTGCACCGCAGGCGATACGGGGTGATCGAGCCCGAGGTGGCCAAGCGCTACGGCTACCACCTGCCGCCCCTGGCCCCTGACCAGCGGGCGCGCGAGCAGGTGTGGCGTCGGCGGGAGGCGCTGCCCCCGGCCGAGCGGCGCGCGGCGTACGGGCACGACGGTCAGGGCGGCTGCCGGCACACCGCTCGCACGCGGCTGGCGGAGGGCATCCCCAAGATCGACCAGCAGCGGCTGAACGGCTTCATCGGCGACACCTTCGAGGCGTCCCAGCGGGTTCCCGCCGTTGTCGCGGTGTTCGGCGCATGGAGCAGGTGCATGAAAGCCAACGGGTTCGCCTACCGCACGCCCCTCGACGCCGCCAACGATCCGGCCTGGGCGAGATCCGCCCAGGCCATGCCCCGAGAGCTCGCCGTAGCCGAGGCCGATGTCGGCTGCAAGCGGTCGACCGGTCTGGTCGCCGCCTGGTCCACCGCTGACAGGGCCGTTCAGCTCGACGTCATCGCCGCCCACCGCGGAGACTTCGACCGATTCCGGCATGCCCGCGACGCCGAGCTGCGCGCAGCCCGGCAGGTCATCGGGAACGGATGACGACTGGTCGACCCGTGGACTCCTTATACCTGCTTGCCGGTGATCAGCCGCAGCGCGAGGGGCCGGAGTACCAGCCTGTGTTGACGCCGTTGATCATTGTGGCGCCTCCCCACTCGATGCATACGCCCGGAGCCTTCACCCTTACCGGACCGGCGTAGTAGGCATAGTTGCCGCCATCATTTATGTAAGGGCCGATTCCGCCGTCAGAACGCTGTTTCCCGATACTGGCGAGCGTATAGCTGCTGGTCCCCGCGTATGGGGCCTTCTTCGAGCAATGCTCTCTGCTTGAACTTACGCACTACTGTCTAGCTCCGTTCCCTATGTGATCTTCGAGGAAGATCGAATGTAAGGTACCCGATTCGTCTGACAGCGGCGAGCAGACGGGTGCGTGCACGGTGTGGCCGCAGCTCTTGTCGAAGGCGCCAAGGTCCCGTTCGGTCGCGGGAGCCGTACAGCAAGGGCCGACGCCGCTGCTCGACGGAGCCCTGGGCGGCGGTCAGGCGGAGTCAGCGTCCGAGCGCTGAGGTACTGCGAAGAGCAAGCAGGGGCTCGTCATCGCCGACCGCAGCCCCAGCGGCCACCGGCGACGCTCACCGCACCTCCAGGTCGCCACCTGGATCTGCGCTTCGTCGCCGGCAAGGAGTCAGCGGCGAGGAATTCCTCCACTGGTCGTTCGCCGTTGCAGAACTCACGCGTAGACCCAGCTGCTTTGCGTGCTCAGCTGAGCTCAGGCGCGATGCTCGCACCGATGGCCTGGGCAAGCTCCATGGGCAGGGGATAGGGGTATTCCACGGGAAGCATCTCAGTGACGTCCTTCCCGTCCCGTAGTGCCTGCCGGATGTCATAGACCTGATCGGTCAGGTCAGTGATCCCCAGGACCCATTGATCGACGTAGCGAGGGACGGCGGCGCCTGACAATCCCACCTGGATGGATCGGTACGGAAGGGCATTGTGGTGCGGGTCACGTTCAGGGTCCCACTGGATTCGGACCGGGCTTTCGCGCAAGCGCTTCTTCCACACCGCTGGGCCGGTGCCGGCGTCGGGATGGCTGAGACAGGAGTGCCTCAGCGCCCATTCGAACCCCTCTCGCGTGATGTCGACGGCTAAGACCCTGGTCTGGCCGGGCTTCCTGGCCCACCCGCAGCGGTACATCATCCACAGGAAGGACGGTTTGATCCAGGTCATCCGTTCGCGCTTGAAGGGCGGGACGAAACGTCGCGCGGCTACGGCCGGGGCGGCGATGGCGGGCTCGAAGGCCTGATAGACGGTGATGGCTTCGTCGGTGAAGGTGGCACGGATCTGCCGGTACGGGATATTCATGCTCCTGGAGCATGGCGAACCGCATGCCTGTCGGACAAGCGGATTATCGGCCCCGGTGAGGGTGTGACGTCCGCGTCCATTCCATCGTGGCCGCCGGCGTCATCACCGGCATGACATCGACCTGGCCGGCACCATCGGCCGTCAAGTCCTGGCGCAGCTCCTGCCCACTCCGGCGAGTCCGCACCGAAGACCGCATCGTCAACGCGCGATCTTTGAATACAACGCACGCGACGGACTACCTACAAAGCGCGCCGCTGGCCGACCCGTTCGAGCCGCCTGCCGTACTGAAAGAGATCCACGGACCGCTGCACCCGATGACCTACGCTGACGGGCGGCTCGGCTGGCTTGTCACCGGCTACGCCGAGGCACGCGCGGTGCTCGACGACGCGCGCTTCAGCAACACTTCACAGGGCGCCGCGCCGCCGATCAAGGAGCTGGCGCCGCCCGAGGGGCTGGCGGATCTGGTGATCCCGCCAGGCTTCTTCATCGCGATGGACGACCCCGAGCACTCCCGCTACCGCAGGCTGCTGACGAGGCACTTCAGCATGCGGAAGATGCGAGGGCTGGAGCCCAGGATCCAGGAGATCATCGACGGTCAGCTCGACGCGATGGCCCGCGCAGGAGCTCCCTCGGACCTGGTCCGCGCGTTCGCACTGCCGATCCCGTCGCTGGTGATCTGCGAGCTGCTCGGCGTGCCGTACGGCGAGCGTGCGCGCTTCCAGGACACCACCGCGCAGGCAGTGAACTTCGACAACTCCATCGAACAGCGGAGTGCAGCCGGCGCCGAGCTGATGAGCTACCTCTCCGAGCTGGTCGGGCGCAAGCGGGCCGAACCTGGCCAGGACCTGCTCAGCGAGCTGGTCGCCGGTGGCGAACTCAACCACGATGAGCTCACCGGGGTGGGCACGCTGCTGTTGACCGCCGGGCACGAGACGACCGCGAACATGCTGAGTCTGGGCACGTTCCTGCTACTGTGCCGCCTCGAGCAGGCGGAGCTGGTACGCACGGATCCCGGCGTCGCGGAGACCGCGGTCGAGGAGCTGATGCGCTACCTCAGCATCACGCACATCGGCCCGATCCGGGTCGCCAGGGCCGACGTGCCGCTCGCCGGGCAGACGATCAAGTCCGGTGAAACCGTGACGATCTCCCTCCCGGCCGTCAACCGGGACGCGACCCGTTTCCCTGACCCCGACCGCTTCGACGTCACCCGTGAGGCCGGGCAGCAGCTGGGCTTCAGCCACGGCATTCACCAGTGCCTGGGCCAGCAGCTGGCCCGGCTGGAGATGCGGCTGGCCTACCCGGCGCTGCTGCGCCGCTTTCCCGGGCTGCGGCTGGCCGTACCCGCCGAGGAGGTGCCGTTGCGCCCGCGGGCCACCATCTACGGAGTGGCCGCCCTCCCGGTCACCTGGTAGCGGCCGCCTGCGGCACTGCGGCTCGCTGTTCTCGTGGCGCGGGCAGATGCCTTTCGCGGCATCTCTCCTTGAGAGCCTTGGCGCAGGTCGGGGATGTGGTTGTCCAACGTCCCCGCCGAGACGACGAACTGAAGAGGAGTTGAGATGGTGGCCACGATCGGAGACCTGCGCAGGGCACTTCGCTAGCGCGGAGCCGACGTACAGCCCGTTGCCGGTGCGGAGCGCGCGGCAGAGCCGTCGCCAACGTGGCATGCCGCCGCTCCACCCTCGGCGGTGATCCACTCGTTCAGTGCGGTGACGATCTCCTCGCGCCAGCCCATGCCCCACTCCGCTGACCCTCCGTGACGCCCCTACGATAAACAGCTTCACGTGTCGTTTCCGGATGTTCGCCGTCATGGTTGGACGCGGCGAATCCATCTAGTACTCCAGCCGTAGATCGTGATCTTCAGGTCTGATTCGCGGCTTGTCGGCGGTAATGGCTGGCCTGGGCTCGGGCCTGATGGCGGCGTCGCCAGTCGGACCTGCCGAGCCGGTGGGCTGCACCGTGCACGGGCCGAACGACGAGCGTGGTGAATAGTCGCTGGATCTCGTTGCAGGTGAGCGGGATCAGCCTGTCCGGGGCGGAATGGCGGGCGTGTTCGTCAGCGCGGACGACGGCGAGAAAGGCGTGGGCGAGCATGACCAGGGTGACCCGGCGAGACCACGAGGTGAAACGGCGGACCTGGTGCTCGTCCAGTCCGGCCAGGCCCTTTCCGGGCTGGACGGTCTCCTCCACCCGCCATCTCGACCCGGCGACCCGCACCAGCGTGGCCAAAGGCACCGCAGCCGGCGACCAGCAACGGTAGTAAGCCAGTTCACCGGTGGTGCGGTTGCGGCGGATCAGCAGTTGGTGGCTGCCGAGCCGGGGTTCGGCCAGGTCGATGACGGCCCAGTCGTAGAAGCGGTGCCCCTTGCCGCCGGCCCCTGCCGACAGCTTCAGCCAGGCCCACTTCGGCACCTTCACGGCCAGGGCATCCGAGCGGAACTTACCCGCGCCCGTAGTGACTTCGGCCGAGCAAGCAACGGCGAGCACGTAGCCGACCTGGCGCTCTTCCAGCGCGGCCCGCAGCTTGGGGTTGCCGCCGTAGACCTCATCGCCCGCGACCCAGCCCACACGGTGCCCAGCGTCAAGGAACCGGCCGATCATGCGGGCGGCCGGCTCCGGCTTGGTCGTGAAGACGGTATCCTCGCCCGGCGAGAGCATGACGAACCGGGAGATCGGCGAGCGGCTCTAACTGGCGGAGAAGACGGTCAAGAACTACGTCCAACCTGCTGCCCAAGTTCGACATGCAACGCCGTACCCAGGTCGCGGCGCCGTCGGCGCGGATGAGGGCCGAACGGCCCCAGTGAGGTGCCTTTCGGCCCTGCCAGGAGGCCGGGCGGCCGAGCAGGATCAGAAGTATGAGATTCGATTCAGCCGGACTGCGGGTGCTCTCCCGCGAGCAGTGCCTCGCCCTGCTGTCCTCGACGTCGATCGGGCGGATCGTCTTCACCGATCGGGCGCTGCCCGCGGTGCAGCCGGTCGTCTTCTACCTGAACGGTGAGAGCATCGTCATCCGGACGACGGCTGGGTCCAAGCTCGCCTCGGCCACCCGGGATGCCGTCGTGGCGTTCGAGATCGACGACTTCGACGTCCGGATGAGCACGGGCTGGTCGGTCACGGTGGTCGGACGGGCGCGGGCCGTACACGATCCGGAGGAGATGGCCTGCCTGGCCGAGCTGCCCCTGGCGCCGTGGGCGACGAACGGTCGTGATCACTTCGTCGTGCTGCGTGCTGAGGAGCTCTCGGGACGCCGCACGGCTCTAGCCGAGCGGGACGCTCCACCGCAGCCGGGCCCCGCCTCCGGGCGGTGAGTCCGCGACGAAGGAGCCGCCCAGTTGCTCGGCCCGCTCCTGGATGTTGTGCAGGCCGCTGCGCCGGCCGTCGGTGGGCAGCCCGACGCCGTTGTCGGCCACGGTGAGCGTGACCCGGCCGTCGGTCACCTCCACCGACACCTCGGCCTTGGCGGCTTTCGCGTGCCGCAGGAGGTTCGACAGCGCCTCACGCAGGACCGCCAGCAGGTGCTCGGTGACGGGTGGTGTGATCAGGGTGTCCAGTTGCCCTTCCATCACCAGGCCGGGCATGAAGCCCAGATGCCCACGCGCGCCCTGCACCAGCTCCACGATCCGGGCCCGCAGCCCGGGATCGCCGCCGCTCTGGGAGGTCTGCAGGCCGAAGATGGTCGAGCGGATCTGCCTGATGATCTGGTCCAGTTCATCGATCGCATGTTGCACCCGGCTGGCCGCCTCGGGCTGCTGCACCAGGCGGATGGCGCTCATCAGCGTCATCGCGACCGCGAACAGCCGCTGGACGACCACGTCGTGCAGGTCCTTGGCGATCCGGTCGCGGTCCTCCAGCAGGCTCAGCCGTTCGGCGTCTTCGCGCGCCTCGGCGAGTTCCATGGCGATGGCGGCGTGCCCGGCGAAGGCGTGCAGCATGTGCAGCTCCGCGTGGCTGAACGGCGCTCGGCCCGAGCGTTTGGCCAGTGACAACACGCCCCGCATCGATCCTGCCGCGCCCAGCGGGACGGCTGCTTCCGGACCCACGGTCAGGTGGTCGGCCAGCATCCGGTGGAAGTCGCCGGCGGCCGGATCGGTGACCATGAGGGGCTGACCACCGGAGTAGACGCTTCCCGCCAGGGAACCTGTCATCGTCGCCGCGGCTCCGACGAGCCGCTCCGCACCTTGGCCGTCCGCGAGCATCACCTGCAGGCCGTCGCCGTCATCGGCGGGCAGCAGGATCGCGGTGATGTCGGCGTCGGCCATCTGCCCGGCTCTGCGGGCCACCTGAGTGAGGACCTGCTGGACGCCCTGCCCGGACAGCAGGCTGGTGGTGATCTCCGAGGAGGCCTGCAGCCAGGTCTCCCTGCGCCTGCTCTCCTCGTACAAGCGGGCGTTGTCGATCGCCACGCCGGCCGCGGTGGCCAGCGCGATGACAACGGCCTCGTCCTCGGCGTCGAACTCGGCGCCGCCGCGCTTCTCGGTCAGGTAGAGGTTGCCGAACACCTGGTCACGGACCCGCAGCGGCACCCCGAGGAACGATCCCATGGGCGGGTGGCCGGGCGGGAAGCCGTAGGACTCGGGATGGTCGGAGATACGGGCCAGCCGCAGTGGCTGAGGCCGCTTGATGAGCAGGCCCAGCAGACCGAGGCCGTGCGGCCAGTGCTCGATGGCGGCGATCTCCTCCTCGCTCAGCCCCACCGGGATGAACTGGATGAGCTCGCTCTCTCGCCCCACCATGCCCAGCGCGCCGTAGCCGGCGTCGACCAGGGTGGTGGCGGTCTCCACGATCCGGTGCAGCACCGTCTCCAGATCCAGGTCGCTGCCCACCAGGACGACGGCTTCCAGCAGCGCGTGCACCCGGTCGCGGGTGGCCAGGACGGTCTCTAGCCGGACGCGGAGCTCGTCCAGCAGTTCGTCGAGCCGCATGTTCGGGATCAGCGGGCGCGGCTCATCGGGGGACATAGCAGGCAGTGTCGCACCGATACGCGGCGACGCCCACCCGCGAGGGCAGGCGTTGCCGCCGGCGGCTACTTCAGCACCGGATAGGAGCGCACCAGCGCGGTATGACCCCACATCCTGCCGATGCCGAGGGTGTCACCCGCGCCTGCCAGGGCCAGGCCGGCCAGGACGATGGCGTAGATGAGGTGTTCGTCCATGAACGGGTTGTTGGCCAGCGGCAGTTCGGCGGCCCACATGAAGACCAGCAGCACGGCGCCGGCGACGGCAGCGATCCGCATGCCCGCGCCCAGGATCAGAGCGACTCCGATGCCGAGCAGGCCGAGCATGAACAGCCAGTCGACCCAGGGTTGTCCGGCCAGGCTGGAGAAGAAGGCGCCGAGCGCGTTCTCGCCGGTACCCTTGAGGAAACCGGTGGTCGGGCTCCCGCCGGAGATCCAGGCCTTGTCGGCCGGCGTGGCCAGTCCCCAGCCGAAGGTCTTGTCGAGGAAGGCCCACAGGAAGATCCAGCCGATGCTGATCCGCGCGGCGGCCCAGACGTAGTCGACGGGCCGGTGCGCCGTACCTGTGCGCGGGGTGTTCATGACGGAAGCGGGCCGTCGCCCTTTGGTGATGGCCATCATCGGTTCCTCTCAGTGCTGTCCGTATGGTTTCTCGCATCTCCAGCAGATCGCTTTCCGCGCCCCGCCATCAGGGCCATAGGGCCGGTGTCGATGGGACCTTCGACCCTCATTCCAGGACGTCGGCGAGTGAGCGCCTGACCCCGTTCTTCTCGTCGAACGTGAACCCCAGCCGGATGATCACCTGGGGGCACACGCCGGAGAACAACTTCTGCCGCAGGAATTCGCGAAGGAGCGGCATCTCCAGCGCCTGGGTGCGGAAGGCCACGCTCACGCCGGAGACGGAGGCATGCAGCAGAACCCGCTGCAGGGCCTGCCCAACTTACGGACGGGGTCCGTCCGGAGGCTGATCTCTTCTCGACGCAAGCCCAGAGCATCACCCGGCCATCACGCCGCGCCGTTCAGCCCCCACGACCTACCCGGCCGCTGAGGTCGAGCGGGACCGTACGACCGCGACCGCGCAACGGGCGTGGTGCAGGACGCCACGGCTCACCGAGCCGAGGACGGCGGACCCGAGAGCGCCGCGTCCGTGGGAGCCCACGACGACCAGGTCGGCCCGGTCCGATACCTCGATGAGCACATCGACCGGGTGAGCGAGGTAGACGTCCTCGACGACCGTTACCTGCGGGTACTTCTCCCGCCATGGCCGTAACTTGTCCGCCGCGATCCGGCGCTGGCTCGTGGCGACCTCGTCCAGGTCGTAGTCGAACTCGGGCACGAATGCGTGCATCGGTCGTTGCCAGGCGAAGACGGCGCGAAGCGTACTGGCGCGGAGACCGGCCTGCTCGAAGGCATAGGCGATCGCGGCCTCGCAGGCCGTGGAGTCATCGATGCCGACGACGATCTCGCCGTAGGTCGTTTCCGGGCTGGAACGGACGACCACGACCGGGCCGGGCGCCTGACCGGCCACGTGGATGCTCACCGAGCCCATGACGGCTCGTGCGAAGCCACCCAGCCCCCGGCTGCCCACGACGACCTCGGCGGCGTCCTCGGCCTGCGCGCGCAGCATCACCGCAGGGGCGTCCTCGTTCACCTCGGTGGTGACGTCGAGGTCGGGCCGGCGCTTACGCGCGGTCGTCTCCGCCTCGGCCAGGACTTTCTCCGCACTGCGGTGCAACGTGTCGCCCAGGTCGGGGATGGGGTACTTCACGATCCGGTACGGCTCACGGTCAACGGCGAAGACGATACGCAGCGGCGCCTTCGCGCGGGCTGCGTCGTCGGCCGCCCACTCCACGGCCGCGGTCCCGCCGGCCGAACCGTCGGCGCCCACAACGATGACATGGCTCATGGTTCCTCCTTGTTTCTCTCATCCGACGCCTCATCCGCACCTCCTCCCAGGGCCATAGGTCCCGAGCCGGCGGGCCTATCGGCCATATCGGACCATCTGAACGAGGCGAACACGCAAGGCATGCCCGGCATCGCTGCCTGGCGCGGGAAGCCGTTGCGGAACCTGCCCGCGTAGGACCGAGTTCTACTGCGAAGCACCAGCAGCTCCGCCCTTGGAGACCTTGCTCCGTTGCGTCAGCGCGGGCAAAGACAACGGGCCGAGTTACGGCCTGGAGGGTCGGGCACCGCCGCCATCACCCGCTGTGGCCGGTGGCAACGTCCTTCCTTGCTCCTGGTGCCGGCGACGGGGCTTGAGACTGCATCGGAACGGCCAGTGGCGTTAGGCCCTCTACTCGGGCAGCCGCTATGAGCCCCAAAGTAGAGCGTTGCCGCAGGTTACAGTCCCCCTGATTACGATTTGGGGCATTTGCCTCAGCAGCGGCAGCACGGTGGGTGGAATGAAGCATGATCCTTCGTCAGCGCTCCCCCCAACCGCCTGCCCGGCCGCCCGACCTGCGTCCGCCGCGCTCGATGTGGTGGTGGGTTCTCCCCGCCGCGGCGCTGATCGGCGTGGCGGCCTGGGGCACCACCGCGTGGCTGCTGCAAGACCTCGACAAGCTTCCCAGCGTCGCCGAGCAGGTCTCGACCCGGATCGAGGCGGCCCGGACCGCGCTGGCGGCCGCGGCCGGCGTCGGTGCGGCAGTGACGCTGATGCTGGCGGTACGGCGGCAACGGCACCAGGAACTGGCCACCGCCCACACCACGCACGACGCCACCGAGCGCCGGGTGACCGAGCTGTACACCAAGGCCGTCGAGCAACTCGGCGACGATCAGGCCCCGGTTCGCCTCGGCGGGCTGTACGCGCTGGAACGGCTAGCGCAAGACACCCCGGGGCTGCGGCAGACGATCGTGGACGTGATCTGCTCCTACCTGCGCATGCCCTACACCCCGCCCCTGGACCAGACGCCTGCAGCCGGACCGGCGGTCCCGCGCGCCGCCATCGCCGGCGTCGCCGCACCTGGCGCTGGACGCGATCCGCACGAGGAACTCCAGGTCCGCCTCACCGCCCAGCGCATCCTGGCCGCACACCTGCGCTACAACCCGCCCCCGCCACGCCGCTGGTCGACAACCCTCCTCTTCGTCCGGCGCTTCCTGCGCCTAGACCTGCGCTACAATCCGCCCCTGCCGCGCCGCTGGTGGCCACCCCGCCGCGCCGCTCCCCAACCGCGCCACTGGACCGACACCCGTCTCGACCTCACCGGTGCCGCCCTCGTGGACTTCGACCTCAGCCACTGCCACATCGGTGACGCCCGGTTCGACGGGGCGACTTTCACCGGCAACGCCCGGTTCGACGAGGCGACCTTCGCCGGCAACGCCTGGTTCACCGGGGCGACCTTCAACGGCGGTGCCGAGTTCGAGGCGACGACCTTCACCGGCGACGTCGTGTTCAACAAGACGACCTTCACCGGCCTCACCCGGTTCGTTAGGGTGACCTTTACTGGCGAGGAGTGGTTGTTCGACGATACGGTTTTTACCGGCGATGCCTGGTTCAGCGAGGCGAACTTCACCGGCTTCGCCCGGTTCGGTAGGGCGACCTTCAGTAGCTTCGCCAGGTTCGACGAGGTGACCTTCACCGACTTCGCCTGGTTCGGCGAGGCGACCTTCACCGGCTTCGCCAGGTTCGACAAGGCGACCTTCACCGGCAACGCTAGGTTCGACGAGGCGATCTTCAACAGCAGCGCCAAGTTGTTCGACGGGGCGACTTTCGCCGGCAACGCCCGGTTCGACGAGGCGTCCTTGTTCGGCGGCGCCACGTTCAACGGGGCGACGTTCTGCGGCGGCGCCCAGTTCGAGGGGGCGGCGGGAATGGAGATCGCAGATTTGCGCGGTGTGCAAGTGGCGCCGGTGGCCGCGATGTCGGAGCGGCGGTGGCCCCCGGGCTGGCGGGAGGAGCCGGGCAAGCACGGGTGGCGGACCGTGTGCCAAGTCTCGGAACTGGCAGCCAAGGAGGGGCAAGACGGTGCGTCAGCGGAGCCGGGCGGTTGACATGAGCCCAGATATCGATCACTGCGACCTGCGGAAACGCCTTGGTGATCGTTATCACGCCGGACCTATCCCGCCATATTCGACTACGCCACCGCACCCGCGGGCACCGGCCAGTCCTCCCTCACCTGGAACCTCACCACACCATCCGACGGCACCTACAAGGTGCAGGTGCAATACCCGTCCGGCGCGACCGCCACCAACGCCACGTACAAGGTCAAGCACCAGGGCGGCGAGGCGACCGTCACGCTCGACCAGACCAAGAACCCCGGCACCTGGATCGAGCTGGGCGGCTACACCTTCACCGCCGGCACCACGCACAGTGTCACCCTCACCGACGCCGCCAACGGCACGGTAGCCGCCGACGCGGTCAAGCTGGTCCGCGACACCAGTGGCCAAGCCGACGGCGAAAAGAAGGACTTCGCCTACACCTACGACCTCAACGCCAACCTCACCCGGATCGAAGACAAGTCCCCGACCGCGAAGATCGACCTGTGGGACATCGCCTACACCAACCTCAACCAGATCGACCAGAACCTGGAAAAGGTCGGCGACACCAACCCGACGGTCAAGAACACCACCACCTACCGCTACAACGAGAACAGCGCGGTCATCGAGCGCACCCACGACAAGACCTTGGCCACCTACGGCTACGACGTGCGCGATCTGGTCAACCAGGTGGTCAACAAGAAGAGCGCCACCGACACCGCGCCGAAGACCACCACTTACGCCTACACCCCCCGCGCCGAACGCCTGAGCGAGACCAAGGCCAACAACAACACCGTCACCTACGACTACTTCCTGTCCGGGGTGCTGCGTCACTCGGTGGAGAAGAAACCCAACGCCACCGTGGTGGCCGAGCACACCATCGGCTACCAGGGCAACCTGCACCGTGACCGCGACCACGCGAAAATTCAGAACGCCGACACCCCCGGCGCCTACCTCGAACACGTCTACGCCTACACCTACGACCCCCGCGACCGCATCACCAAAACCGTCAAGACACCCGTCGCCGGCGGCACCGCGGAAACTGAGACCTACTCCCACGACGCCAACAGCAACGTCTGGGAAGAAGAAGTCCTCGGCAAGAAGACCAACTTCACCTACGACCGCAACCGCCTGATGACGTCGATCTCCGGCGGACAGACCTCGACCTACACCTACGACCCCTACGGCCGACTGCGCACCGTCCAGGGCGGCGGCAAAGTCTGGGAGAAATACACCTACGACGGCTTCGACCACGTCACCAAACACGAGAAACTCGGCAGCGACGGCGTCACCGGCACGGTGACCAAGTACACCTACGACCCGCTCGATCGCACCACCACCAAAACCGAGAAGGAAGGCACCGCCTCCGCCAAGACCACCACATACTCCTACCTCGGCATGTCCGGCGAGGTCTTGGACGAAGAGGTGGCTGGCCAGCTCACCAAGTCCTTCCAATACTCACCCTGGGGCGAGCGCCTGTCGCAGGTGAAGGTAGCCGACGCCGGCCGCGAGGAATTCTCCTACTACGGCTACAACCCGCACACCGACGTCGAACAGATCACCAGCGAGACCGGCGACACCCGCGCCACCTACGGCTACACCGCCTACGGCAAGAACGACGACAATCTCTTCACCGGCGTCGACAAGCCGGATCCAGTTGATCCCACCGCCAAGGAGGAGTACAACCCCTACCGCTTCAACGCCAAGCGCTGGGACAACTCCACCGGCATGTACGACATGGGATTCCGCGACTACAACCCCGGACTCAACCGCTTCCTGCTCCGCGACAGCTACAACGGCGCCCTCAACGACCTGAGCCTAGGTACCGATCCTTGGACCAGCAACCGCTACGCCTTCACCGGCGGCAACCCCATCAGCGGCATCGAACACGATGGCCACGAACCTCGCCCGTGGCACAACCCGAAATACGATGGATCGCAGTGCAAGGGAAACTTCGGCAAGGAGTGCGACCCGGCCGGGACGAAGCCGCGCAACACAAACGTAAATCTTCCGAAGACGAACCCGTGTAGGAACGGGTGTTTCACTGCGGAATTCATCGAGGGCCCGTCCCTATATGATGCGGCCAAGAACGGCTACATGACGTGGTTCTCTGTTGCCTTTGAGGATGAGATTAATTGCTCAGAAGGCGACTCTGGTAGTTGTGCCTGGGCAGCCGCCGGATTCCTCCCATTCACTAAGCTGGGCAGGATGGGCCAGAAGGTCCTCAAAAAGCTTTTCGGGGGGGCCGATTCGTCTCACAAGGTCGCGAAGTCCGGAAACCTGACCGTGACCGCCCGCAATCCTTCGGCATCAGAATCTGCTGCAGCCCAGCATCTAAGCGACGAGGGGTATGATGTCATACTCAGAGATCCAGCAGGCACTCGCCAGGAAGGAAACACCAGCGACCTTCTCGTGAACGGCGTCCGATGGGACGTCTACACACCGACCGGAAAGACGGTCAAGAATATTCTTACTAACACCGCCAAGAAGCACTCACAGGTGCATGGTGGGGGAGTAATCGTCGATCTTCGAGGAACAGGGCTGACCGCCGCCGATTTCCCTGATGCCATTGCGCGCGTTCGAGGTATGCTTAGGAGCTGGGGCAAAGACCCCAACGGCATCGGCGAAATTAAGTTCTTCGGAGACTAGTGATGGCTAAGATGCGATGCAAGTGCGACGCAATCCTCCGGGATGATGATCCGGATGGCAGCATGCTGCTACTCACACGCCGCGAATTCGATGTTGAACTGGATAGTTCTTTTCTATTCGGGCAAGCGCGCGAATTGATGCGATGCAGCACATGCAGCCGACTATGGGTCTTCTGGGTAGAAGGCGGCGCCCCCGTCGAATACGTGCAGATACCCAAGTAGCCTCAGTTCACTCGTCCGTCCACCTTTAATTTAGGTGGACGGACGATGTATGGGATAGCGGATGGGACCAGCCAAGCGATCCCGAAACCGGCGAGACCAGAGCCGAACCTGTTACGGCGATCATGACCAGCAAGGGCGACAAGCACCTCGTCCAGATCGGCATAGACACTGATGCCGATCGGGATCGTGTGAGCAGTACCGTAATCGCAACCGATCACCACCCATTCTGGGTCCCCGCCCTAAGGAAGTGGGTCAACGCCGGCGACCTCCAGCCAGGCATGTGGCTCCGCACCTCAGCAGGGACACACGTCCAGGTCACGGCGATCAAGCAGTGGACCGCCATACAGCGAGTCCACAACATGACAATCGCCGACCTCCACACGTACTATGTGCTGGCAGGCGAGACGCCGGTCCTGGTTCACAACTCAGGCTGCGGGCCCTGGACCTCTTACCGGAAATTTGATGGCGACGGCCATCCGGTGGATGGAACCCAAGTGCCAACGAATGAAGCTCTCGACGCGGCGGAGAGGTGGGTTGGGCCTGGCTATTCCGAGCCTGTGAAGGGCAGCGGGCGGTACGTCTCAAAGGACGGCACGCGCGTTGCCAGGATGGGTGAATCGGATATCACAGGACAGCACGGCGGTGGTCCTCACATGAACTTTGAGCGACTGGTGCCGAATCCGAGAAAGCCCGGCAAGTTCATGGTTGTCGAAAATCGACACATCTACCTCGAATAGAACCTTCAGGTTGGGGGCCGCCGAACGAGACCTCGGCGGCTCCCCACTGCATCGCCACGGGAAGTGATAGTAGCAATGGATCGTGTGATCGATGTTCCAGAATACCGGGATGGCGAAGGACTGCACTTCGCCTGGGACGATGATTTTGAAATTGAATTGACGGTCAGATCGACGGAGGTGGTCATCAAGGCGAATCGCGCCGGATTGACTTCACTGGCACGTCATCTATTGACCCTTGCTCAGCAAGGTGTTCATGAAGGTTCCCATATTCACCTAACGGCGGATCAGGAGATCGAATCTGAAATCGACCTCATTCTTGAGCGGGTGGAGAAAGATTGATCTTTTTTATGTCTGGCAGGCCGTTGATGGCAACGGGTGACGGCAACGTCGGCGGACTTTTCGCCGAGCATGGTGCGGCGCCCACGCGCGATGGCACCGAGCGTCTGCGCCATGCCCGACGTCAGCCCAAAAACTAAGGCATCGACACTGAAATGCACGTGCCGGGGTGGTGGGGCCGGGTCTTTCTGATGATGGCAATCGCCTGGGCGGCGTGGGGGAAGGCCAGTCCGGCGGCGACGCTGAGGACCTTGAGCTGGCGGCGTTCGCTGCGGCCGTGACCGTGGTGGTCCTCGCGGTGGACGATGGGCACCTTGCGCCATAACAGGCCTTTGAGCTGCCGATACAGGGTTGGCTGGTTCTTCTGCACCACAAGGATGTAGTGGGCGTTCTTCTCTTGGACCAGGAAGATGGCGTGCTCACGCTGCGTATGCAGGGCATCAACCGTGACCACGGCGTCGGTCAGGTCCAGCCGGCGCAGCAGCGGGCAGAAGGCCGTGATCTCGTTACTCTTGCCGTCCACCTCGGCCTGAGCCGGCAACGCCATGGTGCGGGCGGTGATCGCGGTCAGCACATGCCGGGCCCGGCCGGTCTCGCTGCCGTGCCGGGTGCCCCGCAGCGCCTTGCCGTCCACAGCGACATGGCGCCGTCGGCGTCGGCCCGCCCTAGCCTGGACCAGCCGATCCTCCTCCTGGCCAGATGCGGATTGCTCCCGGTGGGCGCAGGTCAGCCAGCCGGCTACCGCACACGGCGGCGAACGCGGTCGCATCCAGGGCCTCCAGCAGCACGCGAAGAGTCGACTCGTCCGGGACCTCATGCGCGCACCGCAGCGGATTCCAGCGGATGCCCAGCCCCACCAGCACCATCACCGGCGCGTCGGCGATCCACTCGCTGATCGCGGCGAACGAGGTCGAGCCGCTGAGCGCTGCCGCGATGGCCGCACTCAGCAGCGATGTCAGCGAATGCCGTACCCCGCGTGGATCTCGCGGATCGGGGATCCAGGCCAGGTAGTGGACCAGCTGTGGCAGCCGCGCAGTCAGCATCTCGCGCTGGGCCTGCGATAGGGCGGCTACATGGTCAAGGACAGCCGACATCGGCGATGATGAGGGGGCAGGCACGGTCTTCTCTCACGATCAAAGGCGTAGACAACCTCATGATCGCGGAGGCCGTGCCTGCATGCGTACCTGCCAGCAGTCTTTCCGGAGAACCGGACAATCAAGCAGAAACTTCAACTACGCCGGAGCCCTGATGTCAGGGGAACGACGACACCTCCCGATCTACACCTCGTCGACCCAGAATCACCCGCTTCGCCTGCTGAGAAAACTTCAGTAAAACCCCAGATCAACCCCTGTGACACAATATCCGGCACCCACACGACTCGGTGTGCCCACGAACGTCTTCATGATCAAGGGTACGACGAGTCCGAGTGTTGTGCCGGTGAATCCGAACTAGGTGCATCATGATCAGTCCAGAGGATCTCGAGCAAGAGAATGGGATAGTCCTGGATGCGGTCCAGGCGCTATTGGGTCTTATTTCTCCAGACGTGATTGCTGTGGCAGTCGGTGTGGAGAAAGGGCGCGTAGAAATGAGCTTCTGGGTTCGCCGCCGCACGAGCGAACTCGAGGAGGACATTGATGAAGCGGTTGCTGAGCTGGAAGCCCTTCGTTCTGGAGAGGGTCCGCTCATCGAACCGAAAGTCCATGTTGGCGCACCCAACCCAATGATGCTGCGTTCCTACGGTCGGATGATCTACTGGGCGAAGTAAATGGGCTCGGTTCGACCGAAGAATTCTGGTCGAACCGAGCCCGGGACGCTCCCTGAAGGATCATGCTAGGCTCGTTAGTTCACGTGTTCTGCTGGCTTCGCCGAGTGTGTCGGCTGAGCGATTGTTGATCGGCATCGAGACGTGTCAGAGTCCGATCGCGACCGAGGAGTTCCAAGGACTCGAAGAGCGGCAGCCCGACGGTACGTCCCGTGACTGCGACCCGGACCGGGGCCTGCGCCTTACCCAGCTTCAGCCCGTGGCTCTCGCCCACGGTCGTCAGCACGCTCTTCAGCTCGTCGGCCTGCCAGGTGGCGCCGGCATAGGCAGCACGCACATCGCGCAGCAAGTCCGCCGCGCCGGGCTTCATCGCCTTGGCCCACGACGCCTCGTCGGACACCGGCTCGTCCAGGAACAAGAAGTCAACGTAGCTCGTGATCTCCGACAGCAGCGTCAGCCGCGTCTGCGCCAGGACGGCCGCCTTCGCGAACACGCCCGCGTTGAACGCTTCGGCTTGCCACGGCGCGTAGGGCTCGGTCAGCCACGGCGCGCAGGCCGTAACGAACGCCGCCGGTGACAGGGCCCGAATGTACTCGCCGTTGAACGCCGTCAGTTTCTTCACGTCGAAGAACGCCGGCGAGGTGTTCACGTCCTCGATGCGGAAGAGCCGCTCCATCTCCTCGTACGGCATGATCTCCCGATCGTCGCCCGGCCCCCAGCCCAGCAACATCAGGTAGTTGACCATCGCCTCCGGCAGGAACCCCTCGACCAGGTAGTCCTCCAGCGCCACCTTGTCGCGCCGCTTTGACAGCTTCTGCCGCTTGTCGTTGACGATGACCGGCAGATGCGCCCACACCGGCGGCGTCGCACCCAGGGCTTCCCACAGCAGCTGCTGCTTGGGAGCGTTCGACAGGTGCTCCTCGCCCCGGATCACCTGCGTGATGCCCTCGTCCAGGTCATCGACCACATTGGCCAGCAGGAACACCGGCGACCCGTCGCCACGGGCGATCACGAAGTCCTCGATCGAGGCGTTGGGGAAGATCGGCTTACCGCGGACGAGGTCCTCCACCACGGTCTCGCCCTCATCCGGCGTACGGAAGCGCAGCGCCCGCCCCTCGGCGAACTCCAGCCCCCGCTCCCGGCAGAACCCGTCATAGCCCAGGTGCTCGGACCCGGTCCGCTCCTTGAGTTGCTCGCGGCTGCAGTCGCAGTAGTACGCCCGCCCAGCCGCAGACAGCCGCAGGGCCGCTTCCCGATGCCGCTCGGCATTGCCGGACTGGAAGTACGGGCCCTCGAAGGCCGGATCGTCGGCGCTGATCCCGATGGCCGCCAGGGCGTCGATGATGCCCTGCGTCCACTCCGGCCTGTTGCGCGCCATGTCGGTGTCCTCGATGCGCAGCACGAAGGTGCCCCCGGATTGTCGCGCCACTGCCCAGTTGTACAGAGCCGACCGCGCCCCGCCCACATGGAACATCCCAGTAGGAGAAGGCGCAAAACGCACGCGAACCGAAGGCGTAGACACGCTGCACAACTCTACCGACCAAGCCACGAGCGCCTCGGTAGTTTCTGCCGCGCCGGCAGTAACGGACGGCTGATCATGGCCGCCTCCGCGAGCCAGAGAAGCGCTGTGGATCTCGGCCAGTCGGATAGCCAGTCGTAGGCCGCTGGGTGGCCACTTGAGAGTGGCCGACCGGGATCGTGACGGTGCCACAGGTCGGGGGCGGAAACAGGTGGCCAGTCGGAGTCCCGACTGTGCCGACTACCCAGCATTTAGAAAGGGGGCCGTGTCTCGACAGAGGACAGGCAAGACCCCGAGTCATCGCGAGCATGGCAGCTACGGCGCGCTCAGATGCTCATTGAGCCGCGTGGGGGAGAGATCGTCGAACAGTACTTCGACATCGACAAATCCCGCTCCATCCCGCCCCAGCGCCGCCCAGAGGCCAGTGCCTTGCTGGCCGAGTTGAGGAGTCCTCGACGGGTCTTCGAAGCCGTCGTCGTCGGCGAGCCGCAACGAGCCTTCTACGGCAACCAGTTCGGCAACACCTTCGACGTCTTCAACCACTACGGCGTGCCCCTGTGGGTACCTGAGGTCGGCGGTCCCATCGACCCGACCAACGAAGCCCACGACCTCATCATGATGATGTTCGGCGGCGTCAGTAAGGGCGAGCGCAACCGCATCAAAGTCAGAGTCCGGACTGCCATGAGCGCGCTGGCGGAGATCGAGGGACGCTACCTCGGCGGACGACCGCCCTACGGCTATGTCCTGATCGATCTCGGGCCACATCCGAACCCGGCCAAGGCGGCGGACGGCAAGCGGCTGCGTGGTCTGGATCTCGATCCCTTCGCTGCTCCTGTGGTGCAGCGGATCTTCAGGGAGTTCCTTGAAGGCAAGGGACTGTTCGCGATCGCCGAGGGCCTGACGCGCGACGGGATTCCGAGCCCATCCGCGCACGACCCGAAGCGGAACCGGCATCGGTCAGGAATCGCGTGGTCCAAGAGCGCCGTCCGGGCCATCGTCACCAACCCGCGCTACACCGGCCGTCAGGTGTGGAACCGTCAGCGCAAGGACGAAGTGCTGCTGGACGTTGAGGACGTGACCCTGGGGCACATCACCAAGCAGCGCTGGAACGAGTCCGGTAAGTGGATCTTCTCCGAGAAGGTCGTCCATCCCCAGCTTGTGGACGACGCGACCTTCCAGAACGTTCAGGACCTGCTCGCCGGTCGCGGCCGGGGTCCCTGTGAGCACGCGCCGCATCGCGGCCGCCACCCGTATGCCTTCAAGGGGGCGATCCACTGCGGAGTGTGCGAACGCAAGATGCAGAGCCAGTGGGTCAACAACGCGCCCTACTACCGGTGCGCGTTCCCTCGTGAGTACGCGCTGGGCAACAAGATCGATCATCCGCGCAACGTGTATCTCCGCGAGGACGCCGTTCTCCCGCGCGTCGACCGCTGGCTGTGCAAGGCGTTCGCCCCGCACCGCGTCGCCCAGACGATCGACGACATGTACGCCGACCAGCCGGATCGCAGTCACGACGCGAAGTCAGAGGTCGCCCGGCAGAAGATCGCAGACATGGAGACCAAGCTCGCGCGTTACCGCGCCACCATCGAAGCCGGCGGCGACCCGGCCGAGATCGGCCAGTGGATCAACGAAGCCAAGGCCGAACGCCTCAAGGCCGAGGCTGAGCTACGCACAAGCAAGAGGAGCGTACGAATGTCCAGAAGTGAGATCACCGCCCTGGTGACCGAGATCGGTGACCTGGCCCGAGCTGTCACCGAGGCGCCAGCGGAGCTCAAGAACGAGACCTACCGGCGTATGGGTCTACGGCTGACCTATCATCCTGATCAAACAAAAGTGAGGGCCGAGATCCATCTCAGCCCTCACATAGTGAAAAGGTACGTGTCCGAGGGGGGACTTGAACCCCCATGCCCATCACTGGGCACTAGCACCTCAAGCTAGCGCGTCTGCCTATTCCGCCACCCGGACTTGGTGCCTGCACGTGAGACCGTCATCCCGCGTCGGCTCAGTAAGGTTAGCAAACTCTGAGGGGTGCTACATACCAAGTACTCGCACCCCCTCCAGAGAGCCTCCCCAGGGCTCCAGATGACCTCCGTATGGCGTGCGGCAGAGGGTGATGCGCCAGTTGGGATGGTTTGCGAGGGCGGTCTTGGCGAATTTCCGAGTCTCCGTTGAAAGGCTCTTGCGGCAACCTTGAGTACTGCTACGGTTACTCAACGTTGAGGGGTGAGTCCACGGACCGGCCTCACGATGTGAGGCCGGTTCTGGAGTTCGGGAGGGTAAGTGACACGCACGACGATGTGGCGGTCGAGGGCGATGGCCCTCGCTGCGCGTCGTTCGCGTGTGTCCGTCTCCGTGCAGGACACGACCACCGATCGGGTCGACCGGATGGCGCGGTTCGCGGCCGGCGCCCGTCAGGTCGTTGTGCGGGCAGTCTCGATCGGCGCCCTGGTGGCGGCCGGGTGGCTGCTCGCCGTTCTGTTCGGCATGCTCACCGCCGCTCCGGCGGCCGCGGACGTCACCGACACGTCGAGCGCGTCCCAGACCCTCACCGGCACGGTGGCGACGGGGGCACCCCATGCTCTCGTCGTCCAAGGGCCGGGCTCGGCGTCGGACAACGCCGAGGCGATGGCCGGGCGCACGGTCGACGGCCTCAACAGCCAGCAGGATCCTGGCCTGCCACCACCATCCTCCGCCGGAAAGATCCTGGACACCAATGGTCTGGTGCCCAACGGTGGTGGCAGCGGTCCCTTCGGGCCCGCTTCGGGGGATGTCGCGAGGTCTGGATACGACCCGCGGCTGCGGGCATGGCGCGCCCCGCTGGCGCTCGTGCTGCCCCCTGTCGTCCGCACAGCGGCGGACGACCCTTCTTTCTCACCTGACTGATTCCCGCTCAGGCGACCGGTAGGTCCGCTACGACCACCGGGTCCCTGCAGAACACAGCGGCGGAGCGCGGCCTGATCCCCTCCGCCCGCGGGTGAAACACGTCAGTTCAAGCTGGTTCGCGATTCCGAGGTCTCCGCTGTGCGCGAAGCCTCGCACGGCCTCGGGCTGCCCGCGAACCGTTCAGGTAATCCCCCCAAGAACCACTAGGAGCATTCATCATGCGTACGTGGGCGAAGGCATCGACCCCTGCTGCTCTGCTGGCCGTGGCCGTCATGTCGTTCGGCGGCAGCGGCACCGCGCTGGCCGACACCTCGGGCAACGCGTCAGTCGGCGGCGGCAACCAGGTTGACCTGCCGATCTCGCTGCCCATCGACATCAGCGGCAACTCCGTCGCCGGTATCGGCTCCTCCTCGGCGACCTCGCAGGGCGGCGCCTCCGTCGTGAACCACGGCAGGAGCGGCAACAGCACCAACCGCACCTCGGGCGACGCGAGCGTGCTCGGCGGCAACCAGATCACCGCGCCGATCAGCGCGCCGATCAACGCCTGCGGCAACGCCGTGTCCCTGATCGGCAGGTCCGACGCGGGCTGCAAGGGCGGCGCCGTCGTGCGCAACCAGGGCAAGGGCGGCGCGGGCGGCAACCGTACCTCCGGGAACGCGAGCGTGCTCGGCGGCAACCAGATCACCGCGCCGATCTCGGCCCCGCTGAACGTCTGCGGCAACGCGGTCGCGATCTTCGGCGACGCCACGGCGGGCTGCAAGGGCGGCTCCAGCGTCTACAACACCGGCGTGGGCGCCGGCGGCAACCGTACCTCCGGCGACGCGAGCGTGCTCGGCGCCAACCAGGTCATCGCACCGATCGCGGCGCCGATCAACATCTGCGGCAACTCCGTCGCCGTGATCGGGCGGGCGTTCTCGGGCTGCAAGGGCGGCTCGTCCGTCACCAACAACGGTCCCAGGCCCAGTTACCAGAGCCGGCACATGGCGGCCGGCTCGACGGGCAACGACACCGACGGGCGCTTCGGCGTGGGCAGCGGCAACCAGGTCGTCGCCCCGGTCACCCTGCCCGTCGACGTCTGCGGCAACGCCGTGGGCAACGCGACCGCGGGCTGCACGGGCGGCGCGACGGCCGAGAACTCCGGCGGCGGCTCCGGCGCGGGCGGCAACACGACCTCCGGGCAGGCGGGCGTGCTGAGCGGCAACCAGGCCGTCGCCCCCGTCACCGCTCCCGTCAACGTCTGCGGCAACGCCGTGGCACTGCTGGGTCACGCGTTCGCCGGCTGCAAGGGCGGCGCGTACGCGAAGAACGGCGGCCGGGGCGCGGGCGGCAACCACACCTCGGGCGCCGCGGGCGTGCTGAGCGGCAACCAGGCGGTCGCCCCCATCACGGCTCCGATCAACATCTGCGGCAACGCGGCCGCCGTGCTCGGGGCGTCCCGGGCCCAGTGCAAGGGTGGCGCCTCCGTCTCGCCGCACAACGGCGTGGGCGGTGGCGGCAACTTGACCTCCGGCAAGGCCGGGGTCCTGGCGGGCAACCAGGTCATCGCGCCGATCACGGCACCGGTCAACGTCTGCGGCAACGCGGTGGCCGTCCTGGGTGACGCCGCCGCCGGATGCCTCGGCGGGTCGCACGTCGGCACGCCGTGGCAGGCCGGCCCCGACGGGTTCGACCGGTTCGCCCGTGCCACCGACAAGGTCTCGGCCGCCTCCAAGAGCGGGCTGCTGCCCACGCTGCCCGCCGTCCCGGCGCTGAGCAGCCTGCCGGATGTCGCGGGTCTCCAGAGCATCGCGGGTCCCCAGAGCGGTCCCCAGAGCGGGCCCCAGGGCGGTTCACAGGGTGGTTCACAGGGCGGTTCCCAGGGCGTCGCGGGTCCGCAGGAGGTCGCCGGTCTCCAGAACGTCGCGGGTCTGCAGGATGTCGCCGGTCTCCAGGAGACCGCGGGCCTGCAGGAGGTCGCGGGTGGCGTCACCCGGCAGGTGCAGGGCACGGGCGACCTGGCCTCGGTGCCCGCCGTCCAGGACGCCTCCCAGACCTTCGGCCTGCCGACCCTGCCCGAGCTGCCCGGCATCCCCGCCCAGGCGCAGGCTCCGGCTCCGGCGAAGGCCCACGCCGCCGCCCCGGTCCCCGGCAACGGCCGCGGCCGTCCCTCGACCTCGGTCTCCCCGCTCGACTCGGCCACCTCGCTGGTCGGCTCCACCCCGGTCGGCGGCGCGGTGACCTCGGCCACGCAGGGCCTGCCGATCGGCAACATCGGCCTGATGAGCGCCGAGCAGCCCGCGGGCGTCACCGGCATGAACGCCGGCTCGCTGCTCGCCCTCCTGCTCGGCTCGGCGCTCGCGGCCTCGGCGACGATGTTCGGCGCTGCCCGCCGGTTCCGGTTCGGCCGTAAGTAAGGAAAACAGGAAGTACGTAAACAACTAGGCATGCTCCTGCTCACCGCAGTGAGTAGGCGGCGATAGACGCTTTGCCCGTTCCGGGGGCGCGGCCCGGGGCGGGCAAAGCCATGTCCATGTTCAGAGCGTTCGGCGGACGCGCAGGATCTTGCGGCGTAGTCGCACATGTCGGCTTCCGTCGGGGTGCAGACGGACGCGCGCGAGCTCCCACTGGCCGTACTCTGCGTGTTCGGTCAGCAGTTGACGTGCTGCTTCGCGAGTGAGGTCGCGCGGAATGAAGATATCCATGTAGGAGTAGTCGAGCACAACGATTAGTCTCCAGGGTGAGTCAGGGCGCCATGCCGCTCGGTGGGCCTTATTCTGCGTGCTTGCGGGTGGACCCGGAAGCGAGTGGGTAGCCCGGGGGAAGGAAATTTCCGCGAGTCGGGTTACCTTTCAGATCTATGCCGACTCCCGGTTGGGGGATTGCAAGCGAACAGTGAGGTAGGAAGCAGCGTGCCAGCCAACAACGGCAGCACCGGCGGAACACGCCTGGTGATCGTCGAGTCGCCCGCCAAGGCGAAGACGATCAGGGAATACCTCGGTGCCGGCTACATGGTCGAGTCCAGCATTGGTCACATCCGTGACCTGCCGGAGCGGGCCGACGATATCCCCGAGGCCTACAAGAAGGAGCCTTGGGCGCGCCTGGGCGTGAACGTCGAGCATGAGTTCGAGCCGCTGTACGTGGTCAACCCTGACAAGAAGGCACAGGTCAGCAAGCTGAGGCAGTTGCTGAAGGACGCCGACGAGCTCTACCTGGCCACTGACGAGGACCGCGAGGGCGAGGCCATCGCCTGGCACCTGCGCGAGGTGCTCAAGCCCAGGGTGCCCGTCCACCGCATGGTGTTCCACGAGATCACGCCGCAGGCCATCCGCGACGCCGTCGCGAACCCGCGCGATCTCAACCTCCGCCTGGTGGACGCCCAGGAGACCCGGCGCATCCTCGACCGGCTCTACGGCTACGAGGTCAGCCCCGTGTTGTGGAAGAAGGTCAAGCCGAGGCTGTCGGCGGGCCGGGTGCAGTCGGTGGCGACGCGGCTGGTGGTGGAGCGCGAGCGGGAGCGCATGGCGTTCACCTCCGCCCATTACTGGGATCTGCAGGCCCTGTTCGACTCGAACAAGCCCGAGGAGCGTCCGCGTGACTTCACCGCGACGCTGAGCTCGGTCGACGGCAAGCGGGTGGCCCAGGGCCGCGACTTCGCCAGCACCGGGCAGCTCAAGACGGCCGACGTGCTCCACCTGTCCGAGGCCGCCGCCGGCGAGCTGGCGGGCCGGCTGCGGGAGACGTCGTTCGCGGTCAGGTCCGTCGAGCGCAAGCCGTACACGCGTAAGCCGTACGCGCCGTTCCGGACGACCACGCTGCAGCAGGAGGCCAGCCGGAAGCTCGGCTTCTCCGCGAAGTACACGATGCAGGTGGCGCAGCGGCTCTACGAGGGCGGCTTCATCACCTACATGCGTACCGACAGCATCACGCTGTCGGAGACCGCGATCGCGGCCGCGCGCTCGCAGGCGATCAAGCTGTACGGCGCCGCGTACGTCCCGGACAAGCCGCGCGTCTACACCAGCAAGGTCAAGAGCGCGCAGGAGGCCCACGAGGCGATCCGGCCGTCTGGCGAGGAGTTCCGCACGCCGGGCGAGACCCGGCTCAACGGTGACATGTTCCGGATGTACGAGCTGATCTGGCAGCGGACCGTCTCCTCGCAGATGAAGGACGCCGTCGGCGAGTCGATCAGCGTCAAGGTCGCGGGCCGCTCGGCCACGGGCGAGAACGTCGAGTTCAACGCCTCCGGCCGGACGATCACGTTCTACGGGTTCCTCAAGGCGTACGTGGAGGGGGCCGACGATCCCTCGACCGACCGCGACGACTCCGAGAAGCGGCTGCCGAACCTGGCAGAGGGCGACGCGCTGACCGTCTCGCGGCTCGATGTGGCCGCCCACTCGACCAAGCCGCCCGCGCGATACACCGAGGCGTCGCTGGTCAAGGAGCTGGAGGATCGCGAGATCGGGCGTCCTTCGACGTACGCCTCGATCATCGGGACGATCCTCGACCGGGGCTACGTGTTCAAGAAGGGCACGGCGCTGGTGCCGTCGTTCCTGGCGTTCGCCGTGGTCAACCTTCTGGAGCAACATTTCGGCAACCTGGTCGACTACGACTTCACGGCCGACATGGAGAAGGTGCTCGACGACATCGCCAACGACCGGGCCGAGCGGCTGCCGGAGCTGCAGCGCTTCTACTACGGGGCGGGCGAGGGCGACGAGGGCCTGAAGGAGATGGTCACCGATCTCGGTGACATCGACGCCAAGGAGATCAGCTCGTTCCCGATCAGGGGGACGGACATCGTCATCAGGGTCGGTCGCTACGGCCCCTACCTCGACCGCGACGGCATCCGGGTGAACGTGCCCGAGGACATGACGCCCGACGAGCTGACGGCGGAGAAGGCCGAGGAGCTGTTCTCGCGGCCGACCGGCGACCGGGAGCTGGGGCGCGACCCGGTGACCGGGCACACGATCGTGGCCAAGGACGGCCGTTATGGCCCGTACGTCACGGAGATCCTGCCCGAGCCGGCGGAGGACGAGGCGCCGAAGAAGCGGACGAAGAAGGCCGAAGCGGCCAAGCCTCGCACGAGCTCGCTGTTCAAGACGATGGCGCTGGACACCATCACGCTCGACGACGCGCTCAAGCTGCTGACGATCCCCAGGGCCGTGGGCGAGCTGGACGGCGAGGAGGTCGTGGCGCACAACGGGAAGTTCGGCCCGTACATCAAGAAGGGCACGGACTCGCGGTCGCTGGGGTCTGAGGACGAGCTGCTGACGGTCACGATCGAGAAGGCCAAGGAGCTGTTCGCGCAGCCCAAGCAGCGTGGCCGGCGGGCCGCCGCGGCGGCGCCGCTGCGGGAGCTGGGCGACGACCCCGCCTCCAAGAAGCCCGTCGTGGTGAAGGAGGGGCGCTTCGGCCCGTACGTGACCGACGGCGAGACGAACGCCTCGTTGCGCAAGGGCGACACGGTCGAGGACATCACGATCGAGCGGGCGGCCGAGCTGCTGGCCGAGCGTCGTGAACGGGCGCCCGCGCCGAAGAAGACGACCACCAGGAAGGCGCCGGCGAAAAAGGCTCCCGCGAAGAAGCCGGCGGCCAAATCCTAAGTAGCATCGTTCATGTGTTCGTTGTGATGTTCGTGGTTCTGGTCCTGCTGGTGCACTTTTACCTGTGGCACCGGCTGGTTCGCCAGACCACCCGCCCTGGGGGCCTGCGTAAGGGGCTGACCTGGGGGTTGGCAGGGCTGCTCGCCATCCTCGTGGTGACGTTCGTCGGCACGAGGATGGGGCTGGAGAGCTGGCTGGCCTGGCCGGGCTTCATCTGGCTGGCGGTGATGTTCTACCTGGTCGTGCTGCTCGTCCTGCTGGAGATCCCGCGGGCGGTGGCCGCGGTCGTCCTGCGCCGGGCGGAGCGTCGCGAGCGGGTGCCCGTGCCGGAGCCGCAGGTCGCGGTGCTGACGGGCGCGTCCGCTGAGGAGCGGCCCGCGCTCGCCGAGGAGCGGCCGGCGCCCGTGGTGGCGCCCGTCTCGGTGAGCAGGCGGTTGTTTCTCGGGCGCACCACCGCGGCGGTCGCCGGCGTGGCCGCGCTGGGCACGGTCGGGTACGGCATGACGAGCGCCCTGGGCGATCCCGTGATCGAGCGGGTCGGGGTCTCGCTGCCGAAGCTGGATCCGCGGCTCGGCGGCCTGCGGTTCGCGGTGGTGAGCGACATCCATCTGGGGCCGCTGACCGGGATCGGGCACACCGAGCGGATCGTCAGGATGATCAACGCTCTCGAAGCCGACGTGGTGGCGATCGTGGGCGACCTGGTGGACGGGACGGTCGCCCAGCTGGGCGCGCTGGCGCAGCCGCTCAAGAATCTTGAGTCCCGCTATGGGGCATATTTCGTGACCGGTAATCACGAATACTTCACGGCCGAAGGGCCGGACGAGTGGGTCGAGGAGCTGGGAGAGCTCGGCGTACGCTCACTGCGTAACGAGCGCGTGGAGATCCGGCACCAGGGCGCCGTGCTCGATCTGGCGGGGGTCAACGACGTGGGCGGCGCCGCGGCGGGTGACGGCCCCGACTTCGCCAAGGCGCTCGGCGGGCGCGACACAGGCCGCTCCGCGGTGCTGCTCGCGCACCAGCCGATCCAGGCCCGCGACGCCGCCCGCCACGGGGTCGACCTGCAGCTCTCCGGGCACACGCACGGCGGGCAGATCGCGCCGTTCAACCTGGTGGTGGGGTTGCAGCAGCCGGTGGTGTCGGGCCTGGCCACGGTGGACGGGACGCAGGTCTACGTCACCAGGGGCGCCGGGTTCTGGGGGCCGCCCGTACGCGTGGGGGCTCCGCCCGAGATCACGATGCTGGAGTTGCGTCCCTGACTTTACGCGATGCTCTAGTCACGCCCTGCCATGATGGCGTAGTATTCGATCGGATACTTGAGGAGGTGGGGCATGGAGTCTTCGCCGATGGAGGCGGCGCTGGCGTCCGGCGTCGCGCTCTGGGCCAAGCGCGGCGGGCTGCTGTTCAAGCAGGCCAGGCACGCCGCGAGCATGAATCAGAAGGTGCTGGCCAGCGTGAGCGGCACCTCGCGCACCACGCTGTCGGCCTATGAGCACGGCCGGAAGTCGCCGACGCTGGAGACCGCGGGGCGCATTCTGGACGCGGCCGGGTTCCGGCTGGTGCTGGAGGCGAAGGTGGAGTTCACCGCCCGCGAGCGCGGCGGCCGGACGTTCCACGTGCCCAGCCACCTGTCCCGGCTTCCCGTCGGCGCGGCGCTGGGCGTCGTGCGGCGCGGCGATCAGGTTTACGACCTGGCCGACCGCGAGTCGCGGCGGGCCGCCTACACCTCGCTGCTGTGCGAGGGCGGCCCGGACGAGTTGCGCGACCACATCGACGGCGTGCTGCTCGTCGAGCTCTGGACCGAGCTGACCCTGCCGCCGGACATCCGTGCCGAGTGGGGACCATTGGTAGAAGAAGCCCGGCATGAGGCCGGAGTCAGCCATTGATGGAGTTTTCGGGGCGCTATTCGAGGTGTGTATCCTGCGCGCTGCCCCGCGAACGTAATACCCTCAGCCCACGAGCAGCCGGGCATATCCGGCTGATCTCGTGTCTGCCCGCCCCGGTCAACACCTGGATACGCTGAAATCATGACTGCCCCTGGCGGACGCCGCCCGACTCATGTGCTGGCCAATGCGCCGTTCCGACGGCTCTGGATGGCCATGTCGGTGTGCAGCCTGGGTGACTGGCTCAACATCCTGGCACTGACCGCTCTCGCGGCAAACCTCACCCAGGGCGACTACCGGGTGCAGTCGCTGGCCGTCGGCGGTGTGTTCATCGCCAAGATGTTGCCGGCCGTGCTGCTCGGGCCGCTCGCGGGCGTCTTCGCCGACCGGTTCGACCGGCGGCTGACGATGTTCTCGGCCGACCTGGCCAGGTTCGCCGTGGTGTTGTCGATCCCGCTGGTCGGCAGCTACCAGTGGGTCATCGTCGCGACCGTCCTGGTCGAGTGCGTCAACCTGTTCTGGGTTCCGGCCAAGGACGCCACGGTGCCCAACCTGGTGCCCAAGGAGCAGCTCGAATCGGCCAACCAGCTCAACCTGCTGGTCACCTACGGCACCGCGCCGATCGCGGCGATGTTGTTCGCGGCACTGTCCGTGGTGGCCGACGTGGGCAGGAGCGTGGTGCCCTTCCTCGCCGACAAGGACCCCACGGGCCTGGCGCTCATCGTCAACGCCTGCGCCTATCTGGTGTCGGCCTTCCTCATCTTCACGCTGCGCGACATCCCCCGGCGCAACGGCGCCATCTCCACGCCTTCGGTGCTCAAGCAGGTCGTCGAGGGCTGGCGGTTCGTGGGCGGCAACCGGCTGGTGCGCGGCCTGATCATCGGCATGCTGGGGGCGTTCGCCGCGGGCGGCGCCGTGGTCGGCGTGGCCAAGATCTACGTGGCGGCTCTCGGCGGCGGCGACGCGGCCTACGGCGTCGTGTTCGGCGCGGTCTTCGTGGGCATGGCGCTGGGCATGTTCTTCGGGCTCAGGCTGTTGCGCGAGTTGTCGCGGCGGCGGCTGTTCGGCCTGGCCATCACGGTCGCGGGGCTGGTGCTCGTCGCGATCGCGCTGGTGCACAACCTGGTGATCGTGGTCATGCTGACCGTGGTGCTGGGGGCGTGCGCCGGCATCGCCTGGATCATCGGCTACACGCTGATCGGGCTCGAGGTCGAGGACGCCCTGCGGGGCAGGACGTTCGCGTTCCTGCAGTCCACCGCGCGGGTGACGCTGTTGCTCGTGGTCGCCCTGGCCAACCCGCTGGCCGCGCTCTTCGGCGAGCACGCGCTGGCGCTGGGCGAGTTCGCCTACCGCTTCGACGGCACCAACCTGGTCCTGGTGATCGGCGGCGCGCTCGCGACCACCGTCGGCATCCTGGCGCTGCGGCACATGGACGACCGCAAGGGCGTCCCGCTCTCCGCCGACCTGCTCGCCGCGGTGCGCGGCGAGCACTTCCCCGCCGAGTCGCCCGAGCACCTTCCTGGGCTGTTCGTGGCGTTCGAGGGCGGTGAGGGGTCGGGCAAGACCACCCAGTCGCGGCTGGCCGCGATCTGGCTGCGCGACCAGGGATACGACGTCGTGCAGACGCGGGAGCCGGGCTCCACCAAGGTCGGCATGCGGTTGCGCGCCATCCTCCTCGACGCCGCCGAGCGAGGGTTGTCGTCGCGGGCCGAGGCGCTGCTCTACGCCGCCGACCGGGCCGAGCACGTCGAGAAGGTGATCCGGCCGGCGCTCCACCGGGGCTCCCTCGTGGTCACCGACCGCTATGTCGACTCCTCCCTGGCCTACCAGGGCGCGGGGCGCTCGCTGGACCCCGAGGACGTGTCCAAGGTCAACGCGTGGGCGACGGGCGGGCTGGTGCCGCACCTGACCGTGCTCATCGACACGCCGCCCGAGGTGGGGCTGACCCGGCTGGGCGGCGCGGCCGACCGGATCGAGGCGGAGCCGCTGGAGTTCCACGAGCGGGTGCGCAAGGAGTTCCGCGCGCTGGCGGCCGCCGCGCCGGAGCGCTACCTCGTGGTCGACGGTACGCTGGAGCCCGGTGTGATCACCCGCCAGATCCAGGACCGGATCCGCGAGCTGCTGCCCGACCCGGTGCCCCAGGAGACCGAGGACGTCACGGGCACGATGCCCGCCATCCGGGACTGACCCGTTTCGGGGGCTGGGCGCGATCCGTGGCTGGTGGTGGGGATCCGCGGCTAGCCTTACGGGTGTGACAGTTTTCGATGACCTCGTCGGGCAGGACCAGGCGACAACCGTGCTGTCGCGGGCCGCGGCGGCGGCCGGGGAGGTCGTCGCCGGCGGGCGCGGGGCGGGCATGACGCACGCCTGGCTGTTCACCGGCCCACCAGGAGCCGGCCGGGAGTATGCCGCGCGCGCCTTCGCCGCCGCGCTGATGTGCCCCGATCGCGGCTGCGGCCACTGCGACCAGTGCCATCAGGTGCTGATCGGCTCACACCCCGACCTGGAGTCCGTACGTCCCGAGGGCCTGTCCTACGGCGTCAAGCAGACCCGCGAGCTCATCCTCCGGGCGGCCGGGGCGCCGACGCAGGGGCGCTGGCGGGTCATCCTGTTCGAGGACGCCGACAGGGCCACGGAGTCCGCCGCCAACGCGCTGCTGAAGGCCATCGAAGAGCCGCCGCCCCGTACGGTCTGGCTGCTCTGCGCGCCCGCGCCCGACGACATGATGATCACCATCAGGTCGCGGTGCCGGCTGGTCACCCTGGCCACCCCGGGCACGGAGGCCGTCGCCCACGTGCTGGCCACCCGTGACAGCGTGCCGTGGGACATGGCCACGTTCGCCGCGCGCGCCGCGCAGGGCCACATCGGCAGAGCCAGGGCGCTGGCCATGGACGAGGGTGTACGGCGGCGCCGGGAGGCGGTGCTGAGCATCCCGCGCTCGCTGACCGGCGTCGGGGAGTGCGTCATGGCCGCCGAGCGCCTGGTGAAGACCGCCGAGGAGGAGGCGGCCGCCGCCACGGTGACGCTGAACGACAGCGAGACCTCCGATCTGCGCAGGCTCTACGGTGAGGGGTCCACCGGTAAGGGGCTCAACCGGGGGCTGGTGCGGGGCGGGGCCGGGGCGCTGAAGGAGTTGGAGGACCGGCAGAAGTCGCGGGCCACGCGGATCAAGCGGGACTCGCTGGACTCGGCGTTGCTGGAGATGGTGTCGTTCTATCGGGATGTGCTGGCCATGCAGTTCGGGGCGGCGGTGGAGCTGGCCAACGACGACATCCGGTTCGATCTCGATCAGCTCGCCAAGTCGTCCACGCCCGAGGAGACGGTGCGGCGGATTGATGCGATCATGATGTGCCGGGAGCGGCTGGCGGCGAACGTCAACCCGCAGATGGCCGTCGAGGCGATGATGCTGGCGCTGCGTCCCTGAGGCTGCTCGGCGAGCGCCGTGCCGAAACCTGTTGCGGTGTCCCCCCGCGTTAGGCAGGTAGGCAGTGGCCGCCCGCCGGCCGCCGGATGGGGTCATGGCCCATCGGCCGCGAGCCACCCCGCACCCGGCCTGGCACCGGCGTGGTGGGCCACGAGCCACCCTCGCCCACAGCCACGCTGCCTGTTGTTCGCCACATGCCATGAGCGGCCCTCTTCCATCCCGTCTCTTCCGAAGATGGGCTGAGCTCGTGCGGAAGCGCGCCAAGATATCCGAGTGGCCCAAGCAGCAGACGAGGCCGCCAAGCGTCTCTGTTACGTGGAAGTCGAAGTACTCACCCAGCAAGAGGCCCTGGCGCGGCAGCGGGTCGACGTGGCCTCGATCTTCGCCGAGCATCACATGGGCCTGGTTCGCCTGGCCCTGATCATGGTCGGTGATCAGGCGACCGCCGAAGACGTCGTGCAGGAGGCGTTCGCGCGCACCCATGCCGGCCGAGGCCGGCTGCGGGATGCCGACAAGGCGCTGGCCTACGTGCGTTCGGCGGTGCTCAATGGCTGCCGGTCGGTGCTGCGCAGGCGGGCGACGGTGTTCCGGCGGGCGGTGCCGTACGAGCCGCCTGTCTGGTCGGCGGAGAGCGCCGCACTGATGGGGGAGGAGCGGCGCGAGGTGCTGCTCGCTCTTCGCGGACTGCCGCGCAGGCAGCGGGAGGCGCTGACCCTGCGCTACTACTTCGATCTCGCCGACCAGGAGATCGCCGACACCATGGGGATCAGCGCCGGCACGGCCAGGTCGACAATCGCGCGGGGGCTCGCCGCTCTCGGCCGAGCACTTGAGGAGGAGTCATGAACAGCCCGGTGGAAGACAGGCTGCGCGAGGCTCTGGCCGAGGCCGGGGCGACGATCGACACCGGCACACTCCGGCCGTTGCGGGCGCCGGAGCATCGGAGGTTCCGGGTGGATCTCCGGCTGGTGGCCATAGCGGTGGTCGTGATTCTCGCGGGGGCGGCGACCGCCGTGGGGCTGGGCGGCCCCGGTGATGAGGACCGGGTGGTGGCGGCCAACCCCGAGTTGGCCCAGAGCGGTGACGCCGACGTGACCGTCTTTCTCTGCTCCAGCATGCCGGAGCCACCGTGCTCCGGGCGTAAGGCCACTGCTGAAGAGATCGGGCAGATCGAGGGCAAGGCGCGGCAGTTGCCGGAAGTCGAAAAGATGTTCTTCGTCGATCAGTTCACCGCCTACAACAACTTCCGGCGGGATTTCGCGCATAACAAGTCGTTGCTGGACGAAGTCAAGATCACGGAAATGCCGGAGTCGTTCCGGTTGAAGCTCAAGGAAGGAGCCGACCGAGATCGGGTGCGGGACGCGTTCCGAGGAATGCCCGGACTGTCGAGCGTTACCTACGCATCGGCTGACGCCGCTGACCTGTCGAGCAGGCCCGAAGCGAACGTCAGTGTCTTCCTCTGCAATCGCGGATCAGCCATGGTCTCGTGCGGTGCACACCGCACTCCCGATGGGAAAGGCGGCTTCAAGCTCACCAAGATGGGTAAGGCCGTGACCCAAGCGGAGAAGTTCGCCCTCCAGAAACGGATCGAAGGGCTGCCCGGACTGGAGTCGGCCTTCTTCGAGAGCCAGGCGGAGGCATACAAGAACTTCAAGCGCGAGTACGCGAGTAACAAGGCGCTTGTCGATGCCACCAGGGTGGAAGACATGCCCGAATCATTCAGGCTGACGCTGAGGTCGGAACGTGACGGAAGCCAAGCGGCCAAGAAGCTCAACCGGCAACCGGGGGTCTCCTCCGTGATCTACGCGGGATGCGTCGCCGACCAGGCCGTGCTGGCCGACGACTACGCGATGGTCCTGCCCAAGGGCAAGGTGTGCGCCGCGGCCAGATGATCCGGCAAACAACATCCACGCCGCCACCCCTGACTTTCGCCGTACGGACCAACGTAATGTGGCAGCGGAAGGCCGTTTTACCCCCTAGGCCATCAGGAGGCGAGCTCGAGCCCATGGGAATGATCATGGCCGTGAGCTTCACCCGCTACGGGCGGCTCTACTACCTCGACCCAGGTGGGCACAGCCCCAAAGTGGGTGACAAGGTGCTCGTTCCCACGGACTCGGGCCCTGAGGTGGCGGAGTGCGTGTGGGCGCCGCAATATACGAGTGAAGACATCGATGGACTGCCGGTGTGCGCGGGGCCGGCGGGCGAAGAGCACGTCTCGCGCGATGAGACCAACAAACGCCGCCGGGCTGAGGCCCGCAGCGTCGCCAAACGCCTGATCAAACGACACACGCTCCCGATGAAGGTGGTCGGCATCGACTACCTCGATCAGGACAACATCTATACGGTCTATTTCTCGGCGCCGCACCGGGTCGACTTCCGTGCTCTCGTACGCGACCTGGCCCGCAACCTCCGGGCCAGGGTCGAGCTGCGGCAGATCGGCCCACGGGACGAGGCCCGCCTCCAGGGCGGCATCGGCCCGTGCGGTCGCGACCTGTGCTGCGCCACGTTCCTGAAGGACTTCGAACCGGTCTCCGTCAGGATGGCCAAGGACCAGGACCTTCCGGTCAACCCGCTGCGGATCGCGGGCGCGTGCGGGCGGCTCATGTGCTGCCTGAAATACGAGCACCCGCTCTACCAGGAGTTCCGCGCCTCCGCGCCGCGAGTGGGGGCGAGCGTTGAAACCCCGCAGGGGGCCGGGACCGTGGTGGGCCACAATGTGCCGTCCGATTCGCTGGTGGTGCGGCTCAACGATGGCGGCCGGCGCTGCTCCTGCTCCAAGGCCAGCGTCTGCGGACCACGTAAGGCTTACGACTCGACGTACGGCGACGCGGGAGGTGACCCGGTCTAGCTCCAACCGGCTGCGTGAACAGGTCGGCGGGCGGGTGCTCCATGCTCTGGCGTGTTCGCCCGCCCGTCACCGCAGGTGACGACGAACAGGCGTGCGGAGCGGGTCTTCCGGTTGGGGATGGGTTGATGGGTTGGAGCGAGAACCCTTGGACTCCTGTAGACTCTTTCACGCTGCACAGCAAGCCGCCTTAGCTCAGTCGGCCAGAGCACTTCACTCGTAATGAAGGGGTCTCGGGTTCGAATCCCGAAGGCGGCTCCAGGTCAGAAGCCCCTCGTGTGATCACGGGGGGCTTCTGGGTGTCTAACTGGGTGTCTAAGGGTTTGTGTTCGGCCTGCCCCTATGTAGGCGCACCGCTTTAGGCGAGACGCGTCTCCCATTCTTCGAATGGGGGATCGACCACGTAGGTGGGGTCGCAGTGTCGGCGGATCCACTGCGCTGCCCTGTACTGGGCGTGCCCATCTTCCACCTGCCCGTTTTCATCGATCTCCAGAACATTGGTGTAGATGGTGAAGACCATCTCCAGTGTGGAGCCGAAGTCCACCAAAGCGTGCCTGTAGTCGACGTCGTCGAGCAACTCCATGTCTAGGGTTCCGTTGGCAAGGTAGAAGGCGAAAAAGCGCAGGCTGGATCGGACTTCTTCGGGAAGCTTGGCCACACTCCATTATCGAGTGGGCGAGTCAGACTCATGTCTTGAAAATCCGATCCATGGCCGTCGCGCCCTCTTGCAGGACTGGCCGGATCTGCTTCCGGTAGACCAGCTCTGTCACTGCCGTACTGCTGTGGCCGACCAATCGGGAGATCTCCTCCAGAGGGATGCCCTGATCGGAGAGCAGAGACACGAAGCTGTGCCGTAGCTCTCGGGGTGTCCACTGCTTAGGGTCAAGGTCCAAGGCCAGGTAGTTAAGCTTTCTGAGCTGGTGGCAAGAGCGCTGTGGAGATCTGCTCGGCGGTGTAGACGCCTGGTCTGATCTTGCGGATGAG